>SHWW01000051.1 GCA_009693635.1 Flavobacteriaceae bacterium | reverse complement strand
GGGAAAAGGTGATGGTGACGGTATTTTTATTACCCGATATATTTTTAGAAAAAAATAATTAGTCAAAAAACTCAAAAACCCCTAACGTTTGTTAGGGGTTTTTTTTGTAGCGAGAGAGAGATTTGAACTCTCGACCTCAGGGTTATGAATCCTGCGCTCTAACCGACTGAGCTACCTCGCCATTTTTGCAGTTATTGGTATCCTTTAATGCGGGTGCAAATATAAAACATAAATCATATGTTGCAAATATAAATCAAAGAAAAAAAATATATTTTAAAATCCTTTTTTTTTCGTTATATAATCTATATATTTCCAAAAAATTATAGTTACATATGGAAGCAAAAGTAAGATACGAATTAGAATTTCCCCTAAACTCATCTCCTCAATTACTATATCAATATATTTCTACACCTTCAGGACTTTCTGAATGGTTTGCCGATAATGTGAATTCTCGTGGTGAATTCTTTACATTTATTTGGGATGGATCAGAGGAGAAAGCTCGTCTTTCCTCAAAAAAAACAGACGAAAAAGTGAAATTCCGTTGGATTGACGAAGACAATAATGACACCGATTTTTATTTTGAACTACGCATTCTGGAAGACGAAATAACCAAAGATGTTTCTTTGATGGTCACAGATTATGCTATTGAAGAAGATATGGATGAGGTAAAATTACTATGGGAAAGTCAGATATCAGACCTAAAACATGTTATAGGTTCTGTTTAGATTTTCGTAATTTAGACTTATATTTGTCACGCTTTAGGCGTGACTTTTTTTTTATGATAAACTTCAACGGAACTATAACTACATCAGACTCCAATTTATTGGTTAATAATCGTGCTTTTCTTTATGGTGATGGCGTTTTTGAAACCTTAAAAATAATTGACAACAAAATTCTTTTTCTCGAAGATCATTATTTTAGATTAATGGCTTCTATGCGTGTGGTTCGGATGGAAATTCCTATGAATTTTACAATGGAATATTTTGAAGAACAAGTACTTTCTTTGGCTAATACTAATGAATGTAAAGCTTCGGCAAGAGCCAGAATTACGATTTATAGAAATGAAGGGGGTTATTATTTGCCAAAACAAAGATCAGTTTCGTTCTTGATTAAATGCGATGCCTTGGAAAACAAGTTGTATTTTAACGAGATTAAACCGTATGAAGTGGATTTATATAAAGATTTTGTTGTTACCAAGCAGTTGCTTTCTTCTATAAAAACGACCAATAAAATCATTAATATAACAGGAAGTGTTTTTGCTGACGAAAACGGACTTGAAAATTGCCTGATGCTAAATGATGCTAAAAACGTTATTGAAGCCTTGAATGGCAATTTATTTATGGTTTTTGAAGGGAAATTAATTACGCCGCCGATTTCAGAAGGTTGTTTGAACGGGATAATGCGAAAACAAATTTTAGGATTAGCTTCAAAATTGGAAGGTTTAGAAGTAGTCGAAGAGCCTATTTCGCCTTTTGATCTTCAAAAAGCAGACGAATTATTTATTACCAATGTTGTTAAAGGAGTTCAATCGATAACAAAATACCGCAAAAAGGAATTTGGAAATAAAATTGCCAATGAATTAGTGAAGCACCTGAACGCTCAAATAAGGTTGGGTTAATTCCACAATGGATTCTCAGGAGCATTTGCCCAAAGAAGGTATTCGCCTCCAAGATCTTTAAGTTTTTCTTTCCAAAAATTGGTTGCTTCTTTGCTAATAATCTCCTTTTTATATTGATTTTCTATTGCAATCCAGGAGTTCGACTCTATTTCATCTTCTAATTGATTCGTATCCCAACCGGTATATCCTAGGAAAAAGCGGATGTTATCTTTTTTGACAGTGCCTTTATTTATTAGGATTTTTGTCATTTCAAAATTATTGCCCCAGTAAATTCCATTAGAAATCTCAATGCTATTGGTAATAATATCTGGTATATTATGAATGAAATAAAGATTTTCTTGTTCAACTGGACCACCATTATATATTGTAAAATCGGCATTGATGTCGGGAACTAAATCGTGAAGCGTATATTTTAGTGGTTTATTAAGAATAAAACCAACTGTACCATCCTGATTATTATCGGCCAGTAATATTATAGATCTGTTAAACGAAAAATCGCACATCCCGGAAGGTTTTGCAACGAGTAACTGTCCTTTTTTAATTTTTTTGGAAATCATTGTATTCTATTTAAGATTATTTAAATTTAAAATCAAATGCCAGTTAATCCAAAATGAATTGATTACCTTAAAAAAAAACCACGCAATAGCGTGGCTTTAATTTATATTGGTAAATTATTAGTTTACAGCTGATTCTAAATCTGCCCCAGCTTTAAATTTAACAACTTTTTTAGCAGCAATTTTAATAGTTGCTCCTGTTTGAGGGTTTCTACCGTCTCTTGCAGCTCTAGCAGTAACAGACCAAGATCCGAAACCTACTAAAGATACTCTTCCACCTTTTTTCAAAGTACCACTTACATTTCCTAAAAATGATTCTAAAGCTGATTTTGCAGCTGCTTTAGTAATTCCTGCGTCAGCAGCGATTGCGTCAATTAATTCTGATTTGTTCATAATAATAGTTATTAAATGTTGGTTAAAATTTCATTACATAACAAAATTAGTAGGAATTCATTACCAAGCAAGACTTTTTAAAAATATTTATTCGTTTTGTTAATAACTTTTTATATTTGTTGATAAAGCTACTGTATTTAAGCATTATTCTAATTAAATCAATGTTTTAGCAACCTAACCAACCATTGCTTTTTCAGAAAATGACATTCCATTTAAAAGTTCTTTAGCGGTTATTTTTTTCTTTCCGGGGAATTGCAAACTCAAAATTTGTATAAATCCATTGGCGACTGCTATTTTTAAATCCTTCTTTGTCGAAATAATCTTTCCAACAGTTTCAGAGTGTTCCTCATCAATTATTTTCGACTCATAAATTTTTACATTCCATTCTTGGTCGTTATCTTTAAAATAGCACCAAGCAACGGGATAAGGTGATAATCCACGGATGAGGTTGTGAATTTCCCTTGCCGATTGCAACCAATCAATTTTACAATTGAACTTGTCTAATTTATAAGCTGTTTTTATATCATTATTATTTTCTTGAATTTTTGGAACCACATTTCCCGCTTCAATCAATTGTAACGTATTTAAAACGGTTTCACTTCCCAAAATCATTAATCTATCGTGCAATAGCCCTGCATTTTCTTCCTCGTCAATTTCAATTTCCGAACTCAAAATCATCGCACCCGTATCAATCTTGTCGTCTATATAAAAGGTAGTCACGCCAGTTTTAGTTTCGCCATTGACAATCGCCCAATTAATTGGTGCTGCGCCACGATAATTTGGTAGCAAAGAGGCATGCAAATTAAATGTTCCGTATTTAGGCATTCCCCAAACTACTTTTGGCAACATTCTAAAAGCAACAATAATTTGTAAGTTTGCATCCAAAGCCTTTAATTCAGTTAAAAAACCATCATCTTTTAGATTGGTAGGTTGCAAAAGCATTAGATTGTTTTTTAATGCATATTCCTTTACTGCCGAATATTTTATTTTTTGACCACGACCCGCAGGTTTCTCAGCTGCTGTTATAACGGCAACAATTTCGTAGTTGTTCTTTATTATAGTATCCAAAATGCCAACAGCAAATTCAGGCGTTCCCATAAAAACGATGCGTAATTTTTCCATTATGATTTTAAAGTATATTTATTGTTGGTTTTTATGAGAATTTGATCACTTTCTAATAAGTTTTGCAATACAAAGATAATTGCATCTGTTGATTTTTTGGTATGAATTTGAATTTCTCTTGAATTTAATGGTGCAACTTTCAATAATGAAAGAATAATTTCTCGAAGGTCTTCCTTATTGTTTTCTTGTTTACCCTGACTAATACAATAGGAACAAATACCACAATTGACTTCTGATTTTTCGCCAAAATAGTTTAATATCAATTTGCTTTTGCAATTTTCATTGTCTTTTACAAATTCTAAAACCGATTTCAATTGTTCTTTTTTTAGATTGTTTTGTGCTTCTAAATACTTCGATACACCATTTATCGTTCGTTCATCTTCTCTAATAACATTGAAAATCAATCGGGTATCATTATTTTTAGCGTGATACTCTATGATTCCTTTTTCCATTAATTGATGCAATAGCGCATTTACTGCACTTTCATTGGTTTCAGCTTTCTTTGCGATCAATGCCATATTTAAAGTTGCTGGGACCTCGTGTATTCCCGGATAGGAGCGGAGTAAAGCCAATAATATCGGTTCGTCTTTTGTATTCAAGCTCATATATCGAATCACTTCTTTTGAAGGAATAATAAATTGAACTGTCACTTTTTCTGAGAATTCTTGCGACAACGTAATTATTCCTTGTCGGTCTAAAAACTGCATTGCATTATAGGTTTTCAAAATCGGAAATTCATATTTTCCGCAAAATTGATTCAAATTAAATGAAAACTGCTCTTCAATTCCCTCCCCATAAGCAATTTGGAAATAATTACACAATTTTACATACATGGTATTTAGAAATTTTTTATCGGGCAAAACAGTAATAAACTGACTTTCAGCATTTGACTTATCAGAAGGACTTGTCAGTAAAATCGCATATGCTTTTTCTTCATTTCTCCCAGCCCGACCAGCTTCCTGATAATAATTTTCTATATTTTCGGGTAACTGAATATGGATTACGGTTTTCACATTTTTTTTGTCAATTCCCATTCCAAATGCACTAGTAGACACAATGACTTGCGCTTCTTCCGACATCCAAAGTTGCATATTCTTATCTTTTTCCTTTGCTGATAATCCACCGTGATAATACGTAGATTTAAATCCCAATGCCTTTAATTGCGACGAAACATCCAAACACGATTTTCTATTTCGCACATATATAATTGAAGGTTCTGGGTTTTTCTTCAAAATTTGTTCCAACCGAAACAATTTATCTTCGGCTTCCAAAACAAAATATGCGATATTTTCTCTGTTAAATGATTTTTGAAATACTGCCGTTTTCTCCAATCCCAATTGCAAAATCACATCTTCCTGAACTCTTTTCGTTGCCGAAGCAGTCAAAGCTATAAATGGAACTTTTGGAAAATGAGTTTTTAAATTGGATATTTTTAAATACGAAGGTCTAAAATCGTGTCCCCATTGCGACACACAATGCGCTTCATCAATTGCAATTAAAGAAATTGGTAATTGCTTAATTCGCTCCAAAATCCACTCAGTTTGCAAACGCTCTGGCGAGAGGTATAAAAACTTATAATTCCCAAATTGACAGTTGTCTAAAAGCACTACCATTTCGGCCGATTTTATTCCTCCAGTTAGTGCAATTGCTTTAATATCTAAATTTTGCAAATTCTGAACTTGGTCTTTCATCAACGCAACCAATGGAGAAATCACCAAACAAATCCCATCCTTCATCAAGGCAGGGACCTGAAAACAAATTGATTTTCCTCCTCCAGTTGGTAACAAAGCAAACGTATCTTGACCGCTCAAAATAGAATCAATAATCTCTTTTTGAAGCGATCTAAAGTGATCGTGTTTCCAATATTTTTTAAGAATTTCTAACGCTTTTGGCATTTATTGGTTGCTTAAGTTTAAGGTATTTCAATAAAAACCCAACTAAATTTGCTCTAAGATAAAAAGAATTCTTTTATCCAATGTATCTTTTGGCACTTCAATTAATTCGTAACCATAGTTTTGATACGTTTCCGTAAGGTGATTGTAAATTAATTTTGCCTGTTCATAATTCTCGTAACGTTCCCCATCACTCACATAAATTTCTTCCCAAGGCGGAAGAATGAATACTTTTGTGTAGGTGTTTTCACGACAAGCGGCATCAAAAAAAGAAGGATAACTGATGCCAATATAATGCATGTATGCCAAAATATCAGGAATTCCGCGGTCTATGAACACAAATTCATGAGGCTCATTTTGCGCATTCAAAAACTGTTTTTTGCGTCCTTCCAAAAGTAATTCGCTAAAAACTAATGGATTTTCAAGAAACAATTGCTCGATTCCCCGCTTCTTAGCTTCCATTGTCACCTCCCTAGAAATCTCAGGATAACAACAATATCCACGCTCTAAAAGCCCATCGATAATCGTTGTTTTCCCTGTTCCAGGCCCGCCAATAATAACTATGATTTCCTTTCGCACTTTTTGGATATAAACCTCAAAATTACTTAATCTAATCGGGATTTAAAAAGTTTATTTCTTTTTTGGAGTGAATTGTTAACGCATTTTTAGGAATTGTAATTCCTGCTGCCTATTTAATTTGTAGCTAAAAAGTTTCTAATATACATTTCAATGAGGGTTAAAAAACAATCATTTCCATTTTTGTATATTTCAAAAATACAATCAAACTTTATAATTCATAAATTTTACCTTATATTTGCTATAATTTATTTTAGAATGGACAAAAATACCAACGAATTTTATGAAAGATTAAGAACAGAATTAAACAATAGCAATACTTGGCCTGCCGAATATTTGTTTAAATTTATAGTTCCAACAGACCAAGAAAAAATAGAAATAGTAAAGAATGCTTTCAATAATATGGGTTCCGTAATTGTTACAAAACATTCAAAAACTGGCAAATATACAAGTGTCTCCATTGACGTTCAAATGAAAAATGCACAAAAAATAATAGATAAATACCTTGAACTTTCAACAATAAAAGGTATAATCTCCCTGTAAATTATGGTTACAAAATATCAAAAAGAAATAGCAAACGATGTCGTCTTTAATTTAGAATACAATTCAGAAAGAGAACATCTTATCATTCCAGAATATGGTCGTCATTTGCAAAAATTGATAGAGCAAGCAGCTGCTATTGAAGACCCAATTGAGCGCAATAAAGCCGCAAAATATATCATACAAGTAATGGGAAGTCTAAACCCTCACCTTCGTGATGTATTGGATTTTCAACACAAACTTTGGGATCAGCTTTTCATTATGTCCGACTTCAAATTGGATGTAATTTCACCATATCCAATTCCAACTCGCGAAGTTTTACAATTGAAACCTGACGTTTTAAAATACCCACAAAACTACCCTAAGTATCGTTTTTACGGCAATAATATCAAATATATGATTGATGTAGCCAATAAATGGGAGGATGGCGAAATAAAATTTGCATTGATTAAAGTTATTGCTAATCACATGAAAAAATCATATTTAAGTTGGAATAAAGACACTGTAAAAGACGACGTTATTTTCGAACATTTATTCGAACTTTCAGGTGGAAAAATCAATATGCTTCAAAGTACAGAGTCTCTCCTTAATACCTCAGATTTAATGAGGACCAATAAGCGAATTTCTAATAAAATTAACCCTTCTGGACCACTTATTAAACCAAAAATAACGAAAACAGGAAAGCCAAATAATCCAATTCACAAAAATCAAATTAGAAAACCTTCGTAAAAAATTTAAAATTTATAATTCAAAATTTATAATAATATTTTATGGGAACATTTAAAATTGAAGGTGGCATTCGATTAAAAGGGGATATTACCCCGCAAGGAGCGAAAAATGAGGCATTGCAAATTTTGTGTGCGGTACTTTTAACTCCGGAAAAAGTCACAATCAACAATATACCAGACATTATCGATGTCAATAAATTAATTGCTTTATTAGGTAATTTAGGAGTTAAAATTCAAAGAAATTCTTCAAGTTCTATAACTTTTCAGGCTGACGAAGTAAATATAGGATACCTAGAAACAGAGGCTTTCAAAAAAGAAGGTGGTTCTTTAAGAGGTTCTATAATGATTGTTGGACCACTTTTGTCTCGTTTCGGGAAAGGATATATTCCAAAACCAGGCGGAGACAAAATTGGACGCAGAAGATTAGATACGCATTTTGAAGGTTTTATAAATCTTGGAGCAAAATTCCGTTACAACAGAGAAGACCATTTTTATGGTGTAGAAGCTGTTGATGGATTGGTTGGTGCAGATATGTTATTGGACGAAGCCTCAGTTACAGGAACAGCAAACATTGTGATGGCAGCTGTTTTAGCAAAAGGAAAAACATCAGTTTATAATGCTGCTTGCGAGCCGTATTTACAACAATTATGTAAAATGTTGAATTCAATGGGTGCTAAAATATCTGGTGTAGGATCTAATTTATTGACTATTGAAGGAGTTCAAAATATGAATGGTTGCGAGCATAGAATTCTTCCAGACATGATTGAAATTGGTTCTTGGATTGGACTTGCCGCGATGACAAGAAGTGAAATTACTATTAAAAATGTAAGCTGGGAAAACCTTGGAGTAATCCCAAATACATTCAGAAAATTAGGAATTACCCTTGAAAAAAGAGGCGATGATATTTATATTCCAGCTCATACAAATGGTTATGAAATAAAAACCGACATCGATGGGTCTATTCTCACAATTGCTGATGCACCTTGGCCAGGTTTTACTCCTGATTTATTGAGTATCGTTTTAGTAGTAGCCACACAAGCAAAAGGGGACGTATTGATTCATCAAAAAATGTTTGAAAGCCGATTGTTTTTTGTCGACAAATTAATAGATATGGGTGCAAAAATTATGTTATGCGATCCACATAGAGCAGTAGTTATGGGACATAATTTTGAATCACAATTGAAAGCTACCACAATGTCATCCCCAGATATTCGTGCTGGAATTTCATTATTGATTGCTGCACTTTCCGCAAAAGGAACGAGCACAATTCAAAATATCGAACAAATTGATAGAGGCTACGAAAGAATTGACGAAAGATTAAGAGCAATTGGTGCAAATATTGTTCGGGAATAACTCGAAATCTAGATAACACCTATAATTTATAACGAACACAAGCAAACAATCAGCTGTAAAAGCAACTTACTTTAGTATTGTTGGAAATACTTGTTTGGCTTTTATAAAAGGTATTTCAGGTGTTTTTGGAAATTCTTATGCTTTAATAGCCGATGCTATTGAATCGATTACAGATATTTTTACTTCCTTTTTAGTTTTATTTGGAATCAAATATTCAAGCCGTCCAGCTGATGCAAATCATTCATATGGTCATGGGCGTGCGGAACCATTGGTAACTTTTTAGTAGTTGGTTTCTTAATTACTTCTGCTACTGTAATTGCTTATGAAAGTATCCGTAATATTGCAACTCCACACGAATTGCCAAAACCTTGGACATTAATTATATTGGGTATAATTATTATTTGGAAAGAATTTTCATTTCGATTGGTAATTAAGCGAGGAATTCAAACAAATAGTTCGTCACTAAAAGCAGATGCTTGGCACCATAGAAGCGATGCAATTACTTCGGTGGCTCTATTTTTTGGGATTTAAATAGCAATAATTTTTGGAAAAGGATACGAATATGCAGATGACTGGGCAGCACTTTTTGCATCAGGATTTATACTTTATAATAGTTATCTTATTTTTAGACCGGCGTTGGGTGAAATTATGGATGAACATTTATATGATGATTTAGTTGCAAAATAAGAACCGTTTCTTTAAATTTTAAAGGGATAATAGAAACCGAAAAATGTTTTTTTGAAAATCTCGAATAAAATACCAAGTTGATTTGCATGCTGTTGTTGATGCTACTATTTCGGTTAAAGAAGGTCATGATTTGTCCCATTTATTAAAAGATACTTTGCGGGAAAATATATTTGAATTAGGACATGTTTTAATTCATATTGAACCTAGTGAGTAAAAAAAATAAATAAAAAATGGGAGAGAATTACTTCGTACCCGTTTTTTATTTGTAATACTATTTTAGTCTAAAGCATTAAGTATTTTCAATCCAAAAACAAATCCAACTTCCTGATAACCATTTTGAAACGAGCGAACATAGTCGACTCGGAATAGTTTGAATTTTCCAAAACCTAAATTATCAAGTCCAATGCTAACTTCAGAATAGTTTTTTCTACCCGGAATAGCAAGTTCGTGAAATCCTAAAATCAATGTCGATTTTAATTTATTCAATAATGGGATTTTATTCATTATAAATCCACTATCATTGTATTCCGAATGCGCTTCAAAATAACTGTCATTAGTACTATTTGAATAATAAGGAAGCAAATTAAATACATTCAAATAACGATTTGTTCCTCCAATATGTGTTTGATTTCCATTAAAATGCTTGAAATCCATAAAGGCAATGTTTTCGGCATTAAAGAATTTTCCAGCTTTTAAATTCATGGCAAGATTTCCTTTGTTTCCAACATTTATATCATAAAACAAACGAGCATTTACATGGTCAAATTCGTATTTTTTATCACTTCCTGCAACCGATTTTTCATAAGCAACAAAAAGTGTAGGGTATTTTTGATTTCTGATATTGAATTTTCCATCGGGACGTGAAAAGTATTTATTTCCAAAATTTATTCTACCATTTAGTCCAATTCTAACTATATGATGGGTTTCAAATCCTGGGCTTAAAAAATCATTTGGATCTAACGGATTATTGGATGAATAGAAATCGGTACTTTTTACAACAGCATGATCTGTGGTGTTCAAAAGCGGTTTTCTTTGTTCGTATGCAATCTTTCCGCTTAAATTCAATCCATTTGCTACATCTCGACCATAGTTTATCTGAGCAAATTCTAAATTATATAATTTCATAAAATTATTTTTAAAGAATAGGGAACTCACAGTATTAATAAGTGGACTAATAGGGTTGTTTTCATTAAATTGATTGACTTTTGTTCCTCCCAAAATATTCATATAGGCATAATCTTGATTGTTGAAGCGGTGGCTATAATATCCTGAAATACGTAATCGAGTATCAGAAAAACTGTAATTAATTTCAGTATTTATTATAGTGTTTTTACCATTTTCTTCATTTCGTTTTCTGAAATTAAATCCTGTAGATATGCTATAGCCTTGAACAGTGTTGAAACTTAGAGAATTCAAATCCATCAGTCCAGCATATTTGGCGCTTATTTTCTTTGAGCTATTTTTATAATTATAACCCGATAAAATAGCTATTATTTTAAATTTGTTGTTTTTTTTGTCTATTGAATCTAAGTATATTTTTGAATTTCTAACGATATAAATACTATCTTTTTTAGTATAATCATTACTTTCTTCAATAGTCAAAGGAATTGGTCTGTTTTTATTCCAATAGATTGAATCTTTTTTGTTGGCATTTTCTTCAAAACTTAAAATCTCTTTTCCAAATGTTTTCTTTTCAAAGGAATCAGGAAACTCATAATTGCTATAAACATAATTGAACTTGCCGTTGAATTTGATTCCAAAAATGCCAGCATTAAATGCCAGACTTTGAGAATTTTTTGCCCAAATTTTATTTTTTGAATTGTAATTGAAGTTTTGTTTTAACGTCATTGTATCTACAAATTCATTTTTCATTCGGTAGCCTTTGATGTCTAAATCTAAAGCGTAAATGGCCCAACTATCATCAACAATATAGATGTATCCTTCAAAAACAGGCTCTTTATCTCGCTTTGGAATTACTTTTATTTTGCAAATTTGTTGGTTGTTTTCATCAAAAAAAGTCCCTTCTAACTTGAATTTATAATAATTGAAGGCATTGTTTGCAATTGGCGAAATTAAGTTAACATTAAAATCGATTGTATTACTATAAAAATCATAAGTTGCAGATCCAGCCGTGTTATAGCTAAACCCGTTGTTATTTCCACTAATTTTTGATGCGATAATTTTCTCTTTTAAATTATTTGGTTTCTCAAAGGCTATTTTAGAAACTGTTTCAGACAAATAAATAATACCACTTCCAGTAGAATCTATGTTAGAACCCATTTGTTCTCCAAGATCTATTTTTTTACCAAATATTTTCTTTGGAAGATTTTTCACTTTAAATATTCCTCTTGAGTAAAAATCCGCTTTGAACTTTCCAGTTTTGTCCGAGTTTTCTTTTTTAATTGCTATAGCGCTTCGTATAATTGCATTCGCTGGATTTTCCTTTTGATTGATCACCACTTCATTTAAAGTGTAACTTTCCTCAATCATTTTTACATTTAATAGGTAGGGTAATTTTTCTATATAAATAGCAATTTTTTGAGTTTTGAACCCCAGGTATTGAAATACGATAGTTTGCTTTCCGGTATTTTTAATATTTAATTCATATTTTCCACTATCATTGGAAGTTGTCCCATTGTAGGTATTCGCAGAAAAAATAGTTACGAAGGGAAGGGGATTACCTTTTTCATCAGAAACAATTCCTTTAATTTGTGCAAAAGTAGAGAAAGATATAAATAACTGGAGCAAGAATATTTTTTTCATAGTATGTATTATAATAATGACGATTGGGAGATATAATTGTTACACTTTTTTTACTTGGATTTAGTTTAATAAGTTTTATAACCTCTAAACTATAAAAAGGACTGCAAAGCCAAATAATAGCTCTTCATCCCAAAACCTAAAATAACTCCTTTCGCATTTGGAGAAATATAAGATTGATGGCGAAAAGTTTCTCTAGAAAAAGTATTTGAAATATGAACTTCTATAACTGGAGTTGAAATTGCTTTTACTACATCACCTATTCCAATTGATGTGTGAGTATATGCGGCTGCATTTAAAACAATACCATCATAGGAAAAGCCAACTTCCTGAATTTTAGAAATCAACTCACCTTCTATATTACTTTGAAAGTATTCGAGTTCAACATGTGAAAATTTTGCTTTTAATATACTGAAATAAGCTTCAAATGTTTGATTTCCATATATTTCTGGCTCTCTTTTTCCTAAAAGATTAAGATTTGGCCCGTTGATTATAATAATTTTCATACTAATTTTTTAGTAAAAATAACAATTCTTAAAAGATTATTGAATATTTGTAAGACTTTTTTAGTTATTTTTTGATTTTCATGTTGTTTTCTAATTAATGATAAATCATTAAGTTTTTAACTAATTTTCAACATTTTTTTTCTTATTTTAATAATGAAATCAGTAATTGTTTATAAGTTTGTTAATAACTAGGTACTCGTATGAGAATAATTTTAACATTTAATTATAATTTTACTTATTATTAATTTTAAACAAAACAAAAATGAAAAAAATTATTTTAACGGCTGTTGCAGTATTTGCATTCAGTTTTGCTAATGCACAAGATGCAAAATCTTTTGGATTTAAAAAAGGTGATGTTCTTTTAGGAGGTAATGTATCATCGGTAACAGATGGTCCGACGGTTATTTCTCCAAATTTAAGTTATTTTATTTCTGATAAAATGGCTCTTGAGGTTGGAGTAGTTTCTTACTCTGGTGGATCTGGAGGTTCTTCTACAGATTTTTCACTTGGAATGAAATATAATATGTTGCAATTAGGTGAAAGATTTAATGTTTTCACTGGAGCAGGTTTTATGTTTGGAGACGACCAAACTACATTTGATGTAGGTGTTCACCTTAATTATTCTTTAACGCAACATTTATCTGTTGGATGGCATTTAGGAGATTTAATTTCTTATAGCAAACCAAAAAATGATGATGCCACTATTACAATTGACTTGAATGATTATTCAAACTTTTTAAATTCAGCGAATTTCAGTTTGTTATATAAATTCTAATTGTCTTTTTATTATTATTATAAACCACGCTATTCTTAGCGTGGTTTATATTTTTTATTAATTTTAAATACAATATGTATTTAAAATTTTTCAAATAATTAATTTTTAACAAAAAAAAA
>SHWW01000050.1 GCA_009693635.1 Flavobacteriaceae bacterium | reverse complement strand
ACAATTGTAGTATTGTCTTTGTCGATGGTTACTCTTTTTGCAGTTCCCAACATTTCAATCGTAGTGTTTTCTAGGGTATATCCTCTTTCTTCAGAAATTACAGTTCCTCCAGTTAAAATGGCAATATCTTCCAACATTGCTTTTCTTCTATCACCAAAACCAGGTGCTTTTACTGCAGCGATTTTCAAGGCACCACGTAATTTATTTACTACCAAAGTCGATAATGCTTCGCCATCAACATCTTCTGCAATAATTAAAAGTGGTTTACCAGATTGAGCAACAGGCTCTAAAACTGGTAATAATTCTTTTAAAGAAGATACTTTTTTGTCATATAAAAGAATATATGGACTTTCCAATTCTACTTCCATTTTCTCAGGATTGGTAACAAAATAAGGAGATAAATAGCCTCTGTCAAATTGCATTCCTTCAACAACATCAACATAAGTATCCGTTCCTTTGGCTTCTTCAACAGTAATTACTCCTTCTTTTCCAACTTTTGCAAAAGCATTAGCTATTAATTCACCAATAACTTCGTCATTATTTGCAGAAATAGAAGCAATTTGTTTTATTTTTTCAGAATCACTTCCCACTACTTTAGCTTGTTTAGCCAAGTCGGCAACAATAGCTTCAACGGCTTTATCGATTCCTCTTTTCAAATCCATTGGATTTGCTCCCGCAGCAACATTTTTTAAGCCTTCTTTTACAATTGCTTGCGCCAATACTGTTGCGGTTGTAGTTCCATCTCCAGCTAAATCGTTGGTTTTAGATGCTACTTCTTTGACCATTTGAGCACCCATATTTTCTAATGGGTCTTTTAATTCTATTTCTTTTGCAACTGTAACACCATCTTTAGTAACGGTTGGTCCACCAAAGGATTTTCCAATAATCACGTTACGACCTTTTGGTCCCAGAGTTACTTTTACTGCATTTGCCAATGCATCAACACCACGCTTTAGTCCGTCACGTGCTTCAATATCAAATTTTATATCTTTTGCCATTTTTTGTTTGTTTGTTTATTCGTTTTTTTGAATTGAATATTATATAATCGCAAGAATGTCGTCTTCACGCATAATTAAATAATCTTTTCCGTCTAATTTTAATTCTGTACCTGCATATTTTCCATATAAAACGGAATCACCTACTTTGACAGTCATTTTGTGGTCTTTTGTTCCATTCCCTAAAGCAACTACAGTTCCTTTTTGTGGTTTTTCTTTCGCAGTATCTGGAATAAAAATTCCTGATGCTGTTTTTGTTTCAGCAGCTACAGGTTCAATTAGAACTCTGTCTGAAAGAGGTTTGATATTTAAACTCATAAGTATATATTTAATATGTTATTTTTATTTGATAAAATTTTATTTCAGAAATTATGCCAATATTTATAATCTGACAATTTTGCCTAAAAAAATACCAGCATTGACAAGCTGGCACTTATATCTTATATTTTGAATTATATTATTTTGAAAGCGCTGGTGCCGGCATTGCTTTTATAGGCAAGTCAATATTTGCACCTGCTGGAGTCGCTTTTTGAGTTGTATCTATAATTTTAGAATCCGAATCTCCTAAAGTTCCAGTAAAACTCAAACAAGATAATAATATCAACGCTGTCAAAATAAATGCTAATGTCCAAGTACTTTTATCTAAAAAGTCAGTTGTTTTTTGAACTCCACCCATCATTTGCGAACCACCTAAAGAAGAAGACAATCCGCCACCTTTAGGGTTTTGAACCATTATTACCACAATTAAAAGAAAACAAACGATAGTGATTAATACTAAAAAAATTGAAAATGTACTCATTGTTATTTGTTATTATGTTGCAAAATCTTAATATCCGAAATTCGGTTTGCAAAGAAACTACTTTTTTCTGGATATTTCAAAATTAATATTTCATATGCTTGAATTGCTTTGGCATATTTATTTTGTTCTAAATATACACGAGCCAATGTTTCTGTCATTAAATAGGAATTATTTTCTGAACTTGGCTCTATAAAAATTTTAGGTTCTGCTTCTTTTTTTATTGGTGGAATCTTCGGACTTTTTTCAATAAACTTATCTATCAATTCATTCTTCTTTTGTTTTTCTAAATCTATTGCTAGAGATTTCATCTCAATTGGAGCTAAATTATCCCTTTGAATTGGATGAATCTTAGATAATTGCAACCATTCTTGAAAAGAATATTTTTCATTTATATTGAAAACTAATGGCTTTCCGATTTCTAATTTTTCTTCAGCTTTCTCAATTGTTGTAGTTGAAACTTCAGTTTTTTCAATTGGTGTAGCTTCTTTTATAGAGGTTAAAATTGATTGCTCCAAAGAATTTATTTTAGATTCAATTTTTTCTTCTTTAAATATTAATTCTGTTGCGTCAACTAAAATCTCATTGATTTCGGCTAATTTTTCTTCATATAAGTTTTTATGAATGCGTGTAAAAGTATCCGAAATTATAAAATCGAACAAAACACTTCTATCGGTTGTATGCGCAGCAGTATTTTTTAAATCATAATTATAACGAAAACTATCTTGATTGTACAATCCTTTCAAGCGTAATGCTCGTGCACTTTGAAAATAAGGAAATTCTCCAACGATTTTCTCTAAAGACAAAGTTTGCTTGTCGTTGATAGCGTAGGGGTTGTTAATTAAAGATAAATATTCTGTTATATTCATAAAAAACATTCGTTTTATTAAATCATTTATTTGTCTTGAGTTTGAGCGAACTGACAAATTATGGAATTAATATTTCACCATTTTGCTAGAGATTCATTGAAAATATCTTGAGTAATTCTTTCAAATATAATTTCTAAGTTTTCATTAAGTTTTGAACCAACTAATTGATCTGCTCCATCATAATCATTGTAGAAGGAAAACTTTTTTTCGAAATTGTCAACTTCTTTATTTTTATTAGTAAATCGCACATTTACAGTAATTGAAAGCCTGTTTTGAGAAGCCTTTTGATCTGCTGTTGCCGTCATTGGACTGATTCTATAATCTGTAATTTCACCTTCATAAACCAAATCGCCATTGGTATTTGTCAAATTCAAATTCGTTTGATTCTGAATTAAATTCTGCATTTTTTGCGTGAATGTTCTTTCAATTCCAGGTTCTATTAACGAAGCATTATTCTGAAAATAATTCACTTGAAACGTTTTGGCATCGATTTTTCCAGTTCCAGTAAAATTATAAACAGAACAACTGCTGAATGTTAGCAGAATTAAAAGCGCAATTATAAAGTGTGTTTTTTTCATTTTCATTTTAAAATCCAAAGATATTCAAAAATAATTGACATTTATCAATTACCAAATATCATTTTATTAAAGGTCGAATTGCTTTATTTTTCTGTATAATGTTCTCTCAGAAATCCCCAATTCATCGGCCGCTGCTTTTCGTTTCCCTTTGTTTTTCTCTAATGATTTTTTAATCATCTCAATCTCTTTTTGTTCTAATCTCAAAACTTCTTCTTCCTCTTCTTCAACAGCTTCAGTAAAAAGATAATTCACTTCATTATCATTAAATCCTGTAATTTTTGTTTCTTTATTTACAGGAATCAGAGCTAATTCATGTTGTTCTTCAAATTCAATTTCACTGTCATTTTCTTTGGAACCATATATTTTTTGAATCAAATTTTGGTTTGTTTCTTGTACTTTTGAGGCTCCATTTTTTATCAATTCCAAAGTAAGTTTCTTCAAATCGTGCAAATCACTTTTCATGTCAAAAAGCACTTTGTACAATATCTCTCTTTCATTGCTGAAATCACTTTTGCTCTTTTTGTCTTTTATCACCGATGGCAAATTGCTTCCTTCTTCCGGCAAATATGACTGCAAAGTTGCGGAAGTAATTTCTCGATTTGTTTCTAAAACAGATATTTGTTCAGCAACATTTCGCAATTGACGAATGTTTCCACTCCAACGAAATTTCAATAGTATTTGAATTGCATTGTCTTCTAATTTTAAAGCAGGCATTTTATACTTATGCGCAAAATCCGAAGCAAATTTTCTAAATAATAAATGGATATCTTCTTTTCTGTCTCTCAATGGTGGTAACGTAATATCTACAGTACTCAATCTATAATAAAGATCTTCCCTGAATTTCCCTTTTTCAATAGCATCAAATAAATTGACATTGGTGGCAGCCACAATTCTAACATTTGTTTTTTGAACTTGCGATGATCCAACTTTAATAAACTCGCCATTTTCCAAAACTCGTAGCAACCGAACTTGAGTTGTAAGCGGCAACTCGCCAACTTCATCCAAAAAAATTGTTCCACCATCAGCTACTTCAAAATAGCCTTCACGTGTTCCGGTAGCACCTGTAAAAGATCCTTTTTCATGACCAAAAAGTTCGCTATCAATTGTGCCTTCTGGAATTGCACCACAGTTTACGGCAATATATTTTCCATGTTTTCTATGAGAAAGGGAATGGATAATTTTTGGAATATTCTCCTTTCCAACACCACTTTCCCCAGCTACTAAAACTGAAATATCAGTTGGAGCAACTTGAATTGCTTTTTCTATTGCACGATTTAATTTCGGATCATTTCCGATAATTTCAAATCTTTGTTTTATTGATTGAATTGTTTCCATATTTTTTTTTAAACTTTTATACTTTTACTTTTCGTTTTGTCAACGTATTTTTACAGTGCTATTTTTCTACTTTTTGCTTTGTAAATAAGGTTTAATAATATAAAATGGTGAGCTAAATTCAAAGATAGAAGTAGCTAAGGCTGTAAGTATTTTTTTTCTTGTCATTGTTTTAATTTTTTTTACAAATTTAATCTACAAATCGGATTAAAATTCACTTAATTCATCTCACTCAATCCAGCCGCTTCACCCTTTAAAGTTCCACTCGTGCAACTCGTGATTTTCACATTTACAAAATCCCCAATTTTATATTTTTCTTTTGGGAAAACTACTGTAATACTTTGTGAATTTCTACCTGAAAATTCCATAGCCGATTTTTTTGAAACTTTCTCAACCAAAACTTCTACCGTTTTACCTATGAATTCTTCGGAGCGAAACCAAGCGTGTTTTTGTTGTAAATCGACAATTTCTTGTAATCTTCGTGCTTTTATTTCTTCTAAAACATCATCTTTCATTTTTCGTCCAGCCAGTGTTCCTGGGCGTTCCGAATACGAATACATATAACCAAAATTATATTTCACATAGTCCATCAAACTCAAAGTATCCTGATGATCTTGCTCTGTTTCCGTTGGAAAACCCGAAATCATATCTTGCGAAATAGAGCCATTTGGTATAATAGTTCTGATTTTGTCAATCAAAGTCATATATTCTTCCCGAGTGTGCAAGCGATTCATTTCTTTTAAAATCCGGTTGCTACCAGACTGAACGGGAAGATGAATGTGCTTGCAAATATTATCGTATTTCGCAATGATATGCAAAATACTTTCGTGCATATCTTGCGGATTGGATGTCGAAAACCGAATTCTCATTTTTGGAAAACCAACGGCTACCATTTCTAACAATTGGTCAAAATCTACCGAAGTTGCTTTTTGTATGTCACTAGCATTCATAAAATCTTTTTTCAAACCGCCACCATACCACAAATAACTATCTACATTTTGACCTAAAAGTGTAACTTCTTTGAAGCCTTTATCCCATAAATCTTGGATTTCCGTCACAATACTTTGCGGTTCACGACTGCGTTCTCGGCCTCTCGTAAAAGGCACAACGCAAAAAGTACACATATTATCACAACCTCTCGTAATCGAAACCAAAGCCGTAATTCCATTGCTCATTAATCGAACGGGTGAAATATCGCCATACGTTTCATCCTTCGATAAAATCACGTTAATTGCATCACGACCTTCCTCAACTTCGCTCAATAAATTCGGCAAATCCTTATACGCATCAGGGCCTACAACCAAATCTACTATTTTTTCTTCTTCCAAAAATTTGTCTTTCAACCGCTCTGCCATACAACCTAAAACGCCCACTTTCATTTTTGGATTGATTCGTTTCACTGAATTGTATTTCTCCAAACGTTTTCGAATAGTCTGCTCCGCCTTGTCCCGAATCGAGCAGGTATTTACCAAAACCAAATCGGCTTCCTCTAATATTTGAGTCGTATTATAACCTTCATTCAACAATATCGAAGCCACAATTTCGCTATCCGAAAAATTCATCGCGCAACCGTAACTTTCAATAAAAAGTTTCTTTGTATTAAGAGGTTTATGATCTAAAACAAGACTTTCACCTTGCTTGCTTTCTTCAATATTCTTTTCCATCATTTATTTTCAAAACACAAAGATAACGCAATTCAAATAAATATGACAAGATGTCAGCCTAAGAATTAACATATAATTAGTTTTCAGGAACTATTTCCGCTAATCGCAGCGAGTCCTCACCAAAAAAGTATTGTTTCTAATGTTCTAAAAAAGCGACCAAAGGAAGCTCTTTTTAGAACAAGAAACATAAAAGTGCTTTTTTTGCTCCGGGCTTTCGAATAATATTGGGGCTAATCAAAAGATATGTAACACAATTATGCCTTCTTTAAATAAAGGTTGAACCTGGATTTTAACAATGTATTTCAACCTAATTTTATACTTTTAAATAATCAAAAGCACAATATTTAAAAAAATCATATACTTTTGTCGCAGAAAATATAATCCAATGGCAAAAAATTTAGTTATAGTCGAATCTCCGGCAAAGGCAAAAACAATCGAGAAGTTTTTAGGAAGTGATTTTCAAGTAGAATCAAGCTACGGTCATATTGCCGATTTACCTTCAAAGGAAATAGGTGTAGATGTAGAAAACGGTTTCAAACCAAAATATGAAGTTTCTGCCGACAAAAAAGCATTGGTTTCTAAACTTAAAACTTTAGCCAAAAATGCCGATATGGTATGGTTAGCAAGTGATGAGGATCGCGAGGGAGAAGCCATTTCTTGGCATCTTGCCGAAGAATTAAAATTGGATAAAAGTAAAACGAAACGAATTGTATTTCACGAAATCACCAAGACTGCGATTTTAAAAGCCATTGAAAATCCACGTGAAATAGATTATAATTTAGTAAACGCACAACAAGCACGAAGAGTTTTAGACCGATTAGTAGGCTATGAATTGTCGCCAGTTCTTTGGAGAAAAATTAAAGGCGGACTTTCTGCAGGTCGTGTACAATCTGTTTCTGTTCGTTTGATAGTTGAAAGAGAAAGAGAAATCCAAAATTTCAAGGCCGTTGCAACCTACTCAATTGTAGCAGAATTTATAAACGAAGCAGGAAAAGCGTTCAAAGCAAAATTGCCAAAAAATTACAATACAAAAAAAGAAGCTGAAGATTTTTTAAATAAAAATATAGGATCTATATATAAGGTTGCAGATTTAGAAAAGAAACCTACCAAAAAATCACCAACGGGACCATTTACTACTTCGACTTTGCAACAAGAAGCGGCAAGAAAATTATATTTGCCAGTTGGAATCACCATGCAATTGGCACAACGGTTGTATGAAGCAGGGCTCATAACTTATATGAGAACGGATAGTGTAAACTTGTCTAAAGACGCTATGGACGCTGCACAATCCCAAATCATAAAATCGTACGGTGTTGAATTTTCACATCCACGAACATTTGTCAATAAAAGCAAAGGCGCTCAAGAAGCTCACGAAGCGATTCGTCCAACGGATATGTCGCTTCACACCGTGAACATTGATAGAGACCAAGCTCGTTTATATGATTTGATTTGGAAAAGAACCTTGGCGTCTCAAATGAGCGATGCCAAATTAGAACGTACCAATGTAAAAATAGAAGCAAACAATCATAGTGAAATATTTTTAGCGTCAGGAGAAGTTTTGCTTTTTGAAGGATTTCTAAAAGTGTATCTTGAAGGTCACGATGATGATGAAGAAGAACAAGAAGGAATGCTGCC
Organism: Flavobacteriaceae bacterium; assembly: GCA_009693635.1. Lineage (GTDB taxonomy): Bacteria > Bacteroidota > Bacteroidia > Flavobacteriales > Flavobacteriaceae > Flavobacterium. The sequence goes on along the minus strand of SHWW01000050.1, from coordinate 6,383 downwards.
TTTAATGAAATTGAACGAAAAAATAGATTGCAATTATATCACCGCTACCGAAAGATATTCTAGAGCGGCAGCAAGATATACAGAGGCTTCGTTGGTAAAAAAATTGGAAGAACTTGGAATTGGCCGACCATCTACGTATGCACCAACAATTTCTACCATCATCAACAGAAATTATGTTGAAAAAGGAAATTTAGAAGGTCAAGAACGTAATTATACACAATTGATTTTTCAATCTGGAAAAGTTGGCGAGAAATTATTAAAAGAAAATACTGGTTCTGACAAAGGAAAATTAGTTCCTACAGATATTGGAACAATAGTTACGGATTTCTTGGTTAAGAATTTCGGAAACATATTAGATTATAATTTCACTGCAAAAGTGGAACAAGATTTTGATGAAATTGCAGAAGGAAATGTCGATTGGACAAAAATGATGCAGGAATTCTACGATAAATTTCATCCTACAGTTAAAGAAGTTGAAGCAAATGCCGAAAGAGAAAGCGGCGAACGAATTCTTGGTATTCATCCAGAAAATGGCAAGCCAGTTTCTGTTCGTTTAGGGAAATTTGGTCCAATGGCTCAAATTGGAGCAACCGACGATGAAGATAAAAAATTCGCAAGTTTAATGGCGGATCAAAATATTGGAAATATAACATTAGAAAACGTACTTAAATTATTCTTACTTCCAAAAAATTTGGGAACTTATAAAGGAGAAGAAGTTGAAGTGAGTAATGGGCGTTATGGCCCTTATATTCGTCATGGAGCGGCTTTTGTTTCTTTGCCAAAAGGCGAAAATCCAATTGATGTTACCATAACAAGAGCTGAAGAATTAATTGATGAAAAAGCTTTAGCCGATGCGCCAATAGCAGTTTATAAAGGCGAAGGTGTTCAAAAAGGAACGGGTCGTTTTGGTCCTTTTATCAAATGGGATCGTGTTTTCATTAATGTAAGTAAGAAATATAATTTTGATAATTTATCACAAGCAGACATTGAAGAATTGATTGAAGATAAATTACAAAAGAACATCGATAAAGTTTTGCATAATTGGAAGGAAGAAGGAATTATTGTTGAAAAAGCGCGTTGGGGAAGATCAATTATTACTAAAGGTAAAATTAAAATTGAATTAAGTAAAGATGTTGATGCGGCTAATTTGACTTTAGCTGAAATAAAAGAAATCATAGCTAAGAAAACACCTGCTAAAAAAGTAAAAAAAACAAAAAAACCTTCGGTTATCAAAGCAGTTGCAAAAAAAAAATAAGAAATGGAATTTGATTTTTTAATACCTATAAACGAAGATGTTCTAGAATTGAATAGCCGTTTGACTTCACAACATTTGGGGAGCAAAATGGTACTTCATACTAAAGATCAATTTCCAGATTTAGATAAAATAAAAATTGCATTAATTGGTGTTTTAGACAATCGAGGTGATTCAAAAGTAATTTCCGATGTTGATTTAAACTACATTAGAAAAGAATTGTATTCACTTTATCCCGGAAACTGGGAAGCTTCAATTGCTGATTTAGGAGATATTGCCGCCGGAAATACTGTTGAAGATACCTATTTTGCTCTTAAAAATGTTGTTTCTAGCTTGATTAAAAAAAAGATTATTCCAATTGTAATAGGCGGTTCTCAGGATTTAACTTATGCAATGTATCGAGCGTATGATGATTTAGAGCAAATGGTAAATTTGGTTTCAATAGACAGTAAATTTGATTTAGGAAAAGAAAGTGAGGCCATTTCTTCCGATTCTTATCTTACAAAGATTATACTTGACGAACCAAATAACCTTTTTAATTTTTGTAATATTGGTTTTCAAACCTATTTTAATTCTCAGGAAGAGATAGATTTGGTTGAAAAATTATTTTTTGATGCGTATCGATTAGGAGATGTTTCAAACGCTATTGCTATTGCGGAACCTGTTTTTAGAGATGCCGATTTAGTAAGTTTAGATTTAGGCTCCATAAAATCATCAGCTTCGGGAAATTTTATTAATTTTACACCTAATGGTTTTAATGGCAAAGAAATTTGTTCTTTATCAAGATATGCAGGAATTAGTGATAAAGTTTCGTCATTTGGAATATTTAATCACACTAATTCAAAGCAAGAATCGATATTAATTACTCAAATTATTTGGTATTTTATAGAAGGGTTTAATTACCGTTCCAATGAATATCCGTATGGAAGCAAAGAGAGTTATATCAAGTATATGGTTCCATTAGAAGAGGATAAATTGACTTTTTTTAAGAGTAATAAAACAGGAAGATGGTGGATTGAAATACCATTTATTTCACCTTCAAATAATAAATTAAAAAGAAATACGTTATTACCTTGTTCTTATGAAGAGTATCTTGTTGCATGCGGCAATGAAATGCCTGAAAGATGGTGGAAGGCTCAAAGGAAGAATGTAGTTTAACAAATAGTTAAAAAATTGTAAAATTAGTTTTTTAGTTAATTTTAGTTTTTTTACTACAAATAATTGTTTTTTATGAAAATATTAAATAGGTTTACCCCCTTAAATACAAATACACACGAAATACTCACATATATGAAGAAAGTCATTGCATTTATAGCAATTATAACAACATTAATTGGATGTGGCGGCTCTAGCGTCAAAGACAAAGGAGAATTAATTGGTGTTAAAGGAAAAAAATGGCATCCAGAAAAACCTTTTGGAATGGCATTAATTCCTGGGGGTGCATTCATCATGGGTAAATCGGATGATGATTTAGCAAATGTGCAAGATGCTACAACTAAAACTGTAACTGTTCGTTCTTTTTATATGGACGAGACAGAAATTACAAATAGTGAGTACCGACAGTTTGTAGAATGGGTAAAAGATTCTACGATTAGAGTTCGTTTGGCAGATTTGGCGCAGGAAAATGGTTTAGAAAATCAAGGAACAGGAAAAAGCAGTAGTAAAACAGGAAGTATTGGTGATTTTGCTTATAATAATTCAGATCCTACAAAAAATCCTAAAGCCACTGCATATGATAAATATATGTATGAAAAATATTTATTATATGAAGATGACCCTAATTATGTAAAAAAATTAAATCGCAAAGTAAAATTAATTAAAGCAACTAATAAGTATCCAGACGAATTTTATTCGGCAGTAATGGATTCAATGTATTTACCAGAAAAGGCTTCTTATAACGGTTTAAAAACTATTGATGCAAATAAATTGGTTTTCCGATATTCTTGGATGGATATTCAAGCAGCTGCCAAGGCTAAAAAAGGGACTCCTAGAGAAAAATTTATTAATCAAGCCAAAGATCCAATTTATCCTGACACTACTGTTTGGGTGAAAGATTTCAAATATTCTTTTAATGAACCAATGCACAATGATTACTTCTGGCACCAAGCTTACGCCCAATACCCTGTTGTAGGAGTAAGTTGGGATCAATCAAGAGCTTTTTGTCATTGGAGAACAATGTATAAAAATGCCTACATTAAAAAGAAAAAAGGTAGAGACCAAGTAAATTCTTTCCGTTTACCTTTAGAATCTGAATGGGAATATGCAGCAAGAGGTGGTTTACAATCCGGTACTTACCCATGGGGAGGACCTTATACTAAAAATGACAGAGGGTGTTTCTTGGCAAATTTCAAGCCAAGTAGAGGTGATTATGCCGCAGATGATGCATTGTATACTGTAGAAGCTAAATCGTATGACCCTAATGGATATGGTTTATATAATATGGCTGGGAATGTTTCAGAGTGGACTGACGCCTCTTATGATGCTGCTGCATATGAATTTGTTTCTTCAATGAATCCCTCGGTTCAAGATCTTAGTAACAAAAGAAAAGTTGTTAGAGGTGGTTCATGGAAAGATGTAGCTTATTTCTTGCAAGTAAGTACTAGGGATTTTGAATATGCTGATTCAGCAAGAAGTTATATTGGATTCAGGACGGTTCAAGATTATATGGGAATTCAAACTACAGGAAACTCAACAAAGAAAAGAAAAAAATAATCAAATTAACAAATAAACATTAATCAAACTAAACTTTTTTATTATGGCATTATTAAGCAAAAAGCAAATGAATTTCGCATACGGTATGGGAGCTGCAATAGTAATTATCGGAGCATTATTCAAAATAACACATATTGGCTTCGGATTTATTACAGGTAACTTAATGTTAACTATTGGTCTTGTTACTGAGGCGATAATTTTTGGATTATCAGCTTTCGAACCAATTGAAGATGAATACCGTTGGGAAAATGTTTATCCTCAATTACTAGATGAAAACGAAACGTCTGCCAAAGCAAATAAAGCGCAATCTAATAAAGATGGAGACGCAGAAGGAATGTTGTCAAAAAAGTTAGATGCCATGTTGAAAGAAGCTAAAATTGACGGAGAGTTAATGGTAAGTTTAGGAAATAGTATTAAAAACTTTGAATCAGCAGCAAAAACTATTGCGCCTTCTGCAGAGTCGTTGGCTTCTACTAAAAAATATACCGAAGAATTATCTTTAGCTGCTTCTCAAATGGAATCTATCAATGGATTATATAAAATTCAATTAGAAACGTCTGCTAAAAATGCACAAATTAATGAAGAAGTTGTTGAAAATAATATAAAATTAAAAGATCAAATGCAGTCATTAACTACAAACTTGTCTTCATTGAATAATGTTTATGGTGGTATGCTTTCAGCAATGAGTAACAAATAATAATTAGTTTTACAACTATATTTAATAACTAATAAACTAATTAGAAAAAATGGCAGGAGGAAAATTAACCCCTAGACAGAAGATGATAAACCTAATGTACTTGGTATTCATCGCTATGTTGGCATTAAATATGTCAAAAGAAGTATTGTCGGCTTTTGGAATTTTAAATAAAAAAATTGTAGAGTCAAATCAGTTGACAACTTTACGAAATGATGATGCCTTTGCTCAATTAGCTCAAAAAGCATCAGAACAATCAGGCCAATTTGGAGACAAGAAAATAAAAGTTGAAAAAATTAGAGCTTTATCTAAAGATTTTTACAATTACATTGAAGATATGAAAAAAGCTTCATCCGCTCAATTTGATATGAACGAAGAAGGTGTGTATGAAAAAATGGATAAAGGTGAATTTTTTGACAACTTATTTTTTAAAGGAGATAAAATTTCAAAAGAAGGGAAAGAATTCATCAGTAAAGTGCAAAAATTTCCCTTTGAAGTCAAAAAAATTGGCGGTAGTGCTATTGCTGAAGCGGAGATGAATAAAATTATTAATAGATTTTCAACTGCTGAGATAAAATCTAAAAAAGCTGGGGCGACCTTGTCTTGGATTGATTACAATTATAAAGGGTTTCCTTTAATTGCATCGATTACAAAATTATCACAGTTACAAGCTGACATTAAAACAACAGAAAGCGATATTATTGCCGGTATGTTCCAAACCAGTTTAATTTCTGCAGCTTCGTTAACAAAATACCAACCGATTGTTGTTCCAGAAAAATCAGCTTTTTTCCAAGGAGAAGCGGTTAAAGGAAAAATTATTCTTGGTAAATTTGATCCAGATTTGATTGCAAAATCAGTTATCGTAAATGGTCAATCGGTTAAAGCTACTGCTGGTCAGGCTGAATTTTCTTTCGGAGCAGGCGCTGTAGGGGAGCATGAAATTACTGGAACCTTTAACTTTGATGAAGGTGGAAAAATAGTTAGCTTACCAATTAAAGGAAACTATGTAGTAGTTCCAAAGCCAAATTCAGCTAATATATCTGCGGATAAAATGAATGTTGTTTATAGAGGATTGCCTAATCCAATGACTATTTCATTTGCTGGGATTTCTGATGACAAAGTAAAAGCATCTGCCACTGGTTTAACTAAAGGAGCTAAACCGGGTCAGTATAACCTTAATCCAGGTTCGGGAAATGAAGTTACTGTAGGTGTAACTGCTTTACTTCCTGACGGAAAACCAGTTTCTGATAAAAAAGTATTTAGAATTAAAAACATACCAGGTCCTATTGGAGCTATTGGAGGTGAGATGGGTGTTGTTAAAGGAGCTAAATCTCGTTTAGAAGTTTCTCAGATAACTGCTAAATTACCCGATTTTTTATATGACTTAACTTTTCAAGTTACACAATTTACTTTTAAAGTAACTGGTACAGCTGCGGTAATTGTTATTGGTGACCGAGTAAATGCTCAATGTAAAACAGCGCTTGCAAGAGCAGGAAGAGGTGATCAAGTAACGATTTCTGATATCAAAACAAAAATAGTTGGTGTTTCTGCCAATGTTATACCAGGAAAAACAGCGCCTGTTATTTACGAAATACAATAATATTATAAGTTAGGCGTTCTTTCTTAATCAACCTAGAATTAAAAAAAGATGAATTGGAGAAATTTTTTACTAGTTTTTATTTTTACCGTGGGATGTTTTTCATCTTATGCACAATTAAATTTGCT
>SHWW01000049.1 GCA_009693635.1 Flavobacteriaceae bacterium | reverse complement strand
CATTTTTGTGTCACTATCATTAAACGCAGCAACGATTAATGTAAGTTCTATTGCTGATTTACAAAATGCGTGCGATAATTCAAATCCTGGTGATATAATTATTTTAGCAAATGGAACGTATCAAGACGTTACTCTGGACTTAAATAATAATAATATTACTATAATGGCACAAACTCCAGGAAGTGTTTTTTTAAATGGCTATGACGATATTAATATTTGGAGTAATGATGTAACTTTTACTGGTTTTCAATTTACTTCCGGGGATATTGGAAGTAATTATTTGATTGAGGTTTATGGAAATCGTAACAAATTAACCCATTTGAATTTCAGTAATTATTCTGCAAAAAAATATATTGAGATTAAGGCTGGATCACAATATAATGAAATTTCGTTTTGCAATTTAGAAAAAAAGCCAGCATCTGCTGTTACAGGATGCACAATACAAATATCAACATCTACAACTGTTATTGGTTATCATAAAATTAGTTATTGTTCATTTCAAAACTATTATGGAGCGGGTTCTGATTATGGTAATGAGCCAGTCCGAATTGGTTTGAGTTCGGAATATCTTAATAAATCACGAACTATTGTCGAGCACTGTTACTTTAACAATACAGGACTTGGAGATGCTGAAACTATTTCCATTAAATGCCAAGAAAATGTAGTTCGTTATTGCACATTTACCAATCAGCAAAATGCGATGTTATCTTTTAGAAATGGTGATAACAATGTAGCCTATAGTAATTTTTTTATTAATGCAGGTGGAATAAGGGTAAAAGAAGCAAATAACATTTATTGTTACAATAATTATTTTGAAAATTCAGGTGTTGGAAGTACGGCCGATGCCATTGCCTATGTTTATGTTGCTCCATTGGTTCCACCAACAACAGCTTCTCCAAGAACATTGAATCTTAGTAATATTAACTTTATCCATAATACTTTTTATAATTGTGGAGATATGGACTTAGGAGGTAATGGACCAACAAACAATTCTTGGGCGAATAATATTTTCAGAAAAGCATCCGGAAACCTATTTTCAAATGCTAATAACGGAATTACTTGGGCGGGCAATATTTATCAAGGTACTATTGGAATTACAATTCCTTCAGGCATGACCAATTCGAATCCTTTTTTAGCGCTTAACGCAGATGGATACTACGGTTTAACAGCTAGTAGCCCAGTAAACAATGCAAATGCAAGTTATCCGGCTATTTTAGATATAGTAAATATCGATGATGATCCTAGTTTGTTATTTGATATTGCTGGCAGACCAAGACCTACATCGGTTACCTTAAAAGACGTTGGATGTGAAGAATACACTACTGGAACAACTACGAACCATCCGTTGACTTTATCCGAAGTTGGTCCGTCATATCTAGCGGTACTTTCGTCAGAAACTTTTGATTTATTATATCAAAAAACGTTTGTTTTCCCAAATCCAGCAAAAAATAATTTTACCATTCAATTTCCAAATACTATTGATTCTGATTTGGAAGTATCAATTATCACTATAAATGGACAAATAGTAAAAAAACAAATTATTTCTCAAAATGAGTTAATTGACTATCAAAAAAAGGTTGACGTAACCGATTTAAAAAATGGAATTTATTTAATACAATTGTACTCAACTAATTATTCGAAAACATTGAAAATTGTCATTCAAAAATAACAAATTACATTAAACCTTTTTCAAATAATCGTATCTTAATATACAAAAAATCAAAATGAAAAATTACTCGAATTTCCTTAAAGTAATAACAATCGTTTTTACAGTTTTATTTTTTTTACAAGTTTCGGCTCAAGAAAAAACAAAACCGAATATTCTATTTATAGCTATTGACGATTTAAAACCTATTTTGGGATGTTACGGTAATACACTTATCAAAACCCCAAACATTGACCGTTTGGCAAAAATGGGAACTGTATTTATGAGTAATTATTGCCAACAAGCAGTTTGTGGACCAACAAGAGCGAGCATAATGACAGGAAAACGTCCCGATTATACTAAGGTTTGGGATTTAAAAACCAAAATGCGTGACATTAATCCAGATATTCTGAGTTTGCCGCAACATTTAATTTCACAAGGATATTCAACCCAAGGAATTGGAAAAATATATGATACAAGATGCGTTGACAAAAAAATGGACGCCCCTTCGTGGAGCGTTCCTTTTTATAATTATTTCAAAACGGAAGAACGCTTTTATGCAAAGGAAACGGGAATGCCAATCTTAGGAGCGTATCAATTGCCAGAAACTAAAGAATTGGCTTTGAAATATACTAAAGAAGCAGAATCAAAGGGTTTGGTTGATAAAGAATTAGATGATTATGTTTCAAAATTAGTAAAGCCATCTGTTGAATCTGCTGATGTGCCTGATAATGCTTACAACGATGGGGCAAATGCTTTTCGTGCTTTAGAAATTTTAGAAAAATTAAAATTAGATACTAAACCGTTCTTTTTTGCTGTTGGATTTTCAAAGCCGCATCTGCCATTTGTAGCACCAACAAAATATTGGGATTTGTACAAAAGAGAGGATATGCCCTTAGCGGTTTTTCAAGAAAAATCAGAAAACGGAGTTGAAGTTGCCTATCATAATGCAGGTGAAATGAGAGGATATTCGGATATTCCCCCTTTAGTATCGTTTACAGATCAGAAAGATTTTGGTTTGACTTTGCCAATCGACAAACAAAAAGAATTAATTCATGGTTATTTTGCTGCTGTTTCCTACACGGATGCTCAAGTAGGGAAGATTTTAGACAAATTAGATGCTTTGGGATTAACAAAAAATACGATAATTGTGCTTTGGGGAGACCACGGATGGCATTTAGGCGATCATAATTTATGGTGTAAACATACTAATTTTGAACAAGCCACCCGCACGCCACTGATCATTTCGGCACCTGGAATTGCTGCAACAACGACCAAGGCATCAACAGAATTTGTCGATATTTTTCCAACATTATGTGATTTGGCGGGAGTCAAAATCCCAGAAACATTGGACGGAAAAAGTCTAAAGCCATTAATGAACAAAACGGCTAAGTCAGTAAAAGATTTTTCTATTAGTCAATACCCTCGAAGCGGAACAAAAAGTGAAACAGACCGTCAAGGCTATGTTTCTTCTAAAGTAATGGGCTATTCTTTGAGAGATAAAAGATACCGATATACGATTTGGATGACCAATGATTTCAGAAGTACACAAGCGTTCAATGCTGATTTGATTGTAGGAACGGAATTGTATGATTACGATAAGGATCCAAACGAAACTATAAATGTTGTCGATGACGAAACATATAAATCAGTATCGAAAGCTTTAAAAGCTAAGATGATTGCTTTTTTAAAAACACAAGTAAAGTAAATTTTTCTTAATTTCGAAAAATTAATACTACACAATAGAATGGATTTAACAATGAAAAATACTTTTTTTTGCCTCTTTTTGGCACTAAGTTTAATTGCAAATGGACAAATTAAGACATCTGTCCAAAAAACGACTGTTAAAAAAGTTACCGTTAAAAAAAAGGACGTCACACCAAAATCCTGCTGTACAACTGTTATTCCAAACAGATTTGCGGCTAAACCCAGTTCGAAATATACTTTGGTTAAAGAAGAATTGCAACCAATTGTAAAAAATTCGGAGGGCATGGTTTGGATTCCTGCGGGAACCTTTAGCATGGGCGGTGACAGCGATCAAGCGCGTCAGGATGAATTTCCAAAGCACGATGTAAAATTGAATGGATTTTTCATGGACGCCACAGAGGTAACCAATGCGCAATTTGCAAAATTTGTTGCAGAAACAGGATACATTACCACAGCGGAGAAAGATATTAATTGGGAAGATTTAAAAAAGCAATTGCCGTCAGATACTCCAAAACCAGAACCTGAAATCCTGAAAGCAGCTTCTTTGGTTTTTGTGCCAACAGATGGCGAAGTAAATCTGCAAGATTACAGTCAGTGGTGGAGCTGGTCGCACGGAGCCAATTGGAATCATCCTAAAGGCAAAGATAGCGACATTGTTGGGAAAGAAAATTTACCAGTAATTCATATTAGTTGGGACGATGCGAATGCGTATTCCAAATGGGCAGGAAAAAGGTTGCCAACAGAGGCAGAATGGGAGTATGCATCAAGAGGAGGATTAACCAAAAGTATCTATGCTTGGGGCAATGAAAAAGTAGATGAAGGCAAAATGCATTGTAATTATTTTCAAGGTAATTTTCCCTATAAAAATGAAGGAAGTGATGGCTTTTCAGGATCTTCGCCAGTAAAATCTTTTGAGCCTAACGGATATGGTTTATTCGATATGGGTGGAAATGTTTGGGAATGGTGCTCTGATAATTACAATAATACCTATTATGATTCCTTCAAAAACATAAAAGTAGCAATTAATCCAAAAGGACCTCTAAAAAGTTATGATCCCGATGAGCCTTTGGTAGCTAAAAAAGTCATGCGTGGCGGCTCTTTTTTGTGTAATGAATCCTATTGCAGCGGCTATCGTGTATCGGCAAGAATGAAAAGCTCATCTGATTCTTCAATGGAACATTTAGGATTTAGATGCGTTTCTAATTAAAAAAAAACAATGAAAAATTACTTTTTAGCGCTTATATTTTTTACATTTTTTTATCCAATTTCATGGGCAAAATGTGCTAGTATTTCGGTTTTTTCGAAATTGGAAATCACAAAAAAAGTAATTGAAACTGATTCTGTTGCTTTGGATAATGCCTATATGAAAGTACTACGGGATGGAGCGGCTTGTACTCTGGCAAACACACCAAATTTCGGAACACGAATTATTGTAGCTTTAGATAAAATCAAATTTAAAAGTAATCGTGGAACAACTAAGATAAAAAGAGGAGAAATAGCTGTGTTCCTAGAGAATGAATCTTATGATTTGCCGAAAGGGTCTTATTTCGAAATCGCTTTAAAGAAAGTACATCCGCCTTTGACAAAACCCAAAGAATGGTTTGAACCAATGAAAAATACCATTATATATGAAAATGATGAGTTTCGAGTTTTTGAAGAACGACTAAATCCAGGCGACGAAAGACCATTACACAGTCATGCTCAAAGAGTTGTAGTTCGCTTAAATCAAGTACAATTAACAGATCCTCGCTATTCTATTGGAAAACCAGGAACTGGAATTCAAGTTGCCAATACCGTTAAATTTGCAGAACCTATGGTGCATGTAACCAAAAATTTAAGTAAAATTCCGTTGTTTAATATTGTTATAGAATATAAAATTGAGCATTAAAATGCAATCCAATTGTTCAAAAATAAAAATAAATAAAATGCACAAAAAATCCCTGCTGCTTTTTGGCTTTGCCAGTTTAGCAATTATAACCGCTTCGTCGTTTCAACTTTCAACTTTTGAAAAAAACACGATTGCCAATAAAAATATAAAGAGTATTAGTTCTAAAACAGATATTGTTTCGGCTCTTTATGAAAAATCAGGGACTAAAAAACCTCTAATTGCTTCCCTAACAAATCAAGGGATTATAGTTCAAAATTCATCCAAAGTAAATGATCCAAGTCCAAAACCTGATATTTTGTTTTTCATTGCTGATGATATGACTTCAATTGATTGTGAACCTTATGGAAATAAAGATGTACGCACGCCAAATTTAGCTAAATTAGCGAAGGAGGGGATGACTTTCGATAATATGAACAATGCTACAGCGATGTGTGGACCAACGCGTCAAAGTTTATATACAGGATTGTTTCCTGTAAAAAATGGAAGTTATCCAAATCATGCTCAAGTATATGACAATGTAATTAGTATTGTTCAGCATTTCAAGAAAATTGGTTATCGCGTGGCTTTAATTGGAAAGCAACATTATGCACCAATGGCAAATTTCCCTTTTGAATATTTAGGGGGAAGAAATAGTGACAATGGAAAAGGGCCAGATGTGGAGTTGGCAGATGCTGAAAAATGGATTGATAAAGACACTTCAAAACCCTATTTATTGATTGTTGCTTCGAATCAACCTCATGGACCTTGGAATAGAGGCGATACAAAACAATACGATTCAAGCAAAATTTCTGTTGCGCCTTATATGGTTGATACAAAACAGACTAGAGACGATTTAGTAAAATACTATGCGGAAATAACTTATATGGATAGTCTTGTTGGAACGTGTACAAAAATTGTAGAAAAACAGAAAAATAAAGAAAATACTTTGTTTCTTTTTGCAAGCGAACATGGAAGCTCCATGCCTTTTGCAAAATGGACGTGTTATAATATGGGTTTAAAAGCCGCATTTATTGTGCGTTGGCCTAAGGTTATTAAACCAGATACGCGAACAGATATCTTAGCGCAATATATTGATGTTGTTCCTACACTTTTTGAAGTTGCAGGTGGAAATCCTGAAACTTTAAGAGGTAATAAAGAGAAAACAATGAAATTGGACGGAAAGAGTTTTTATGCGACTATGAATGGAAAACCAAAAGAAGTTCGCGAGTATGTTTATGGCGTTCATACCACACGAGGAATTAAGAATGGTTCTGATAATTATCCTGTTCGTTCGATACAAGACCATAATTATAAATTAATTTGGAATTTGCAGTTCAACGAGCCCTTTTTATCATCGGGTTCACAACCAAAAAACAAATTGTACAACAGTTGGTTGAAAGCTACCAATACGACTCCAAAACAAGCTGAACACGTAAAATTATATAGAAGCAGGCCGGAGTATGAATTGTATAATATCAAAAAAGATGTTTATGAATTGGATAATTTAGTAGATGATAAAGCATTAAATCCTGTAAAAATTAAATTAGTTTCCGAATTAAAAAAATGGATGCTAGACCAAGGAGATAAAGGGATTAAAACGGAAGCCGAAGCATTACGAAGATTAAAAGGCGATACTTTAGATTGGAAAACATCTGGAGATTAATAACTTGTACTCTTTAAAATAATGTTATTAGATTATAAAATCAAAAAATGATTAAATCAATAAAATTCATATCGTTTCTTTTTGCACTTTCAGTTATAAATTGTGTTTCGGCGCAAATTAAAACAGAAGTAGTAAGCAGTTTTCCAAAAACGCTCGCTATTGATGGAAAAGACTTGCAGAAAAATTACGAATTAATTGCTGCTAAAGATGCTGATAAAGTTAGAGCGCTAAAATCACTTTTAAAAAAAGCAGATAAATTACTCGAAGAAGCAAATGTATATTCAGTAATGGATAAAAAGCCAATTCCTCCGAGTGGTGACAAACACGATTATATGAGTACGGGACCTTATTGGTGGCCAGATCCAACTAAGCCTGACGGGTTGCCCTATATCAAAAAAGACGGGCTTCGTAATCCAACATATTATGATATTTCCGATTCTCAAGAATTAGATAAAGTTGAAGATGCTGCATTAATATTAGCTTTAGCGTACTATTTCACTCATATAAATAAATACGCAAATTTTGCATCGAAATTAATTAAGACTTGGTTTTTGGATGCCGAAACACGTCAAAATCCAAATCTAAATTTTGGACAAGGAATACCTGGATTGAATTCAGGTCGTGGAACTGGAATTATAGAAACGCGCGATGTTTATCGTGTTCAAGATGCTGCGATTTTAATTCAAGAAACTCCAAATTGGTCTAAAGAAAATCATCAAGAGTTAAAAAAATGGTTTTCAGATTATTTAACTTGGATGTTAGAAAGTCCAATTGGAAAAGATGAAGCAGATTCAAATAACAATCATGGTACTTTTTACAGCGAGCAAATTATTGCCTTTTCCCTTTTTTCAGATCGACCAGAAGTGACGTTAAATGAGATAGAAATTTTTAAAAACAGAATAGAGAACCAATTAAAACCTGACGGGAGTCAGCCCTTCGAATTAATAAGAACAAAATCTTGGGGTTATGTTAATATGAATTTATTCGGTTATTTCTTAATTGCAAGATTAGCTGAAAATGCAAATATTCAACTTTGGAACCAGCAAATTAGTGAGGGTAAAAACATGAAAAATGCTTTGGATTGGATTGTTCCTTATTTGAAAAATGAAAAAGTTTGGGAATACGAACAAATTCAAAAAATTAGTTATGATGAAACTATTAAACTATTAAAATACGCCTCAAAAAAATATTCCAATCCAGAATATGAAGCATTGGCAAAAAAAATAGACTTAAAAACCTATCAGTCTGAAATCAACGAACTTACTTATTAATTTAATTTTAAAATCATGAAAAACACTAAATTCACATTTATAGTATTGGCGTTAGCTTCCATTTTCAGTGTTTCGGCTCAAAATAAAAAAGTAAGAGCGAATACTACAAAACCAAATATTATATACATTCTTGCTGATGATTTAGGTATTGGAGATTTAAGTTGTTACGGTTCTGATAATAACAAAACTCCGATTATAGATAATTTAGCAAAAGGTGGAATTCGATTTACTCACGGGTACACTGCTCCATTATGTGGGCCATCAAGAGCAATGATATTAACTGGACGATACGCTTTCAGAACTGGTGCAGTAAATCAAGACATGGTTGGGCAAATAAAGCCAGAGAATGAAGTTTTGATACCGTCAGTTTTAAAAACAGCAGGTTATACAAGTGCTATGGTAGGGAAATGGAGTCAGTTTGGATTAACACCCAAAGATTTTGGATTTGATGATTATATTACCTTTCAGGGAAGTGGCGATTATTGGGCCACTGAAAAAAAGAAATCAGAAAATTATATTGAAAATGGAGTTAATAAAAAGCTAGATCCTTTAACGTATATGCCTGATATGATGCACAAGCATTTAGTCGATTTTATAACGACAAACAAGGATAAACCTTTCTTCTTGTATTATTCTATGGTACATGTACACTCCTTAATCCAGCGTACTCCCGACAGTAAACCAGGTAGTGACTTGTATGCAGACAATACCGCTTATATGGATAAGTTAGTGGGAAGATTATTAAACACATTAGATGATTTAAAGTTACGCGAAAATACCCTAATAGTCTTTATGGGCGATAATGGAACGGCTAGTATTTACTCAGAAAGAAGTTCGATAGGAGGGAAAGCACTTTCAGGTAAAAAAGGTACCATGCTAGAATGTGGGAGTTTAGTTCCTACAATTGCCAACTGGCCAGGCGTTATTGAAGCGGGGAAAGTAAACGATTTATTAATAGATTCAAGTGATATATTGCCGACATTCGCGGATTTAGCGGGTGCAAACTTACCAACAAAAAATGTGATTGATGGACGAAGTTTCCTACCTCAATTAATGGGAAAGAAAGGAAACTCGAGAGAATGGATTTTCATTGAATTAGGAAATAAGTGGTATGTTCGTGAAGACAAGTGGAAATTAAACCGTGAAGGAGAACTTTTTGACATGAGCAATGCACCATTTGAAGAAAAATTAGTTTTAAATTATGCTGACAACAAAGAAGCTAATGCGGCATATTCCCGGTTACAAACAGCTTTAAAAACATTAAGTCCCGAAAAAGGGATTTTAGACAATGCAGACGGTAGTGGAAGACATGGAAATAAGGTGAATAAGAAAAAGGATAAAGTAGAGGACTAAAATTAATATTGGACAATTTTTATACCATTTATGGATTTTCATAAAATATGAATTTAATATTTTTACATTCTGTAATTATTTATTTAAATTTTATCATTAACAAAAAAAAACCAATTAATTCATTCAAATTATGAAAAAACTATTAGTATTGTTTTTATTAATTTTTACATCAATTGCATTTAGTCAGAATGATCCTAAAAAAATCACAGGTACTGTACTTGATAGTAAAGGTGCTCCAATTCCAAGTGTAACAGTTACATTTGAAGATAAAGACACTGCAACTGATTTAGACGGAAAATACACCATTGAGGTAAAAAATTCCAAATCAGTTTTACAATTTTCTTACTTAGGATTTGCACCGCAAATAGTAGTAGTAGGTAAAAACAAAGAGATCAACATTACATTAGTAGAATCTAAAAGCGAATTAGATGAAGTAGTTGTAATTGGTTACGGTACCCAAAAAAAATCTAATGTTACAGGTTCAATTTCAAAATATAAGAACGAGAAATTAGACGAAATTGCGGTTTCTAGACTTGATCAAGCTTTGCAAGGAAAAATTGCAGGAGTTCAAGTTCAAAATATTTCATCCGAGGCAGGATCAGACGCTCAAATTACTGTTCGTGGTATTAGCTCAATAAATGCAGGCGCAAGTCCATTAGTTGTTGTTGATGGACAACCAATTCCTGATGGTTTGGGTACGATTAACATGGCAGATGTGGCTTCTGTAGAAGTTTTAAAGGATGCCGCTTCAGCAGCAATTTATGGTTCTCGTGGATCAAGTGGAGTAATTTTGATTACCACTAAAAGCGGGAAAGCAGATAAGGCAAGATATTCATTCAAATACAGTACTGGATTTAAAAATGCTTACGAAACATATAATTTATTGTCTACTAGTGAATATACTGAATTGTTGTTCAGAGAAAAAGCTCTAAGGTCAACTGATCCTGCAATACAAGCTGAAGCACTGACAAATCCCAATGCTTTAAATTTGATTTATCAAGGTAGCATTGCTGGAACAAATAACTTAATTGCAGCCTACATTGTAGAAAAAACGATGCTTAACGGCATAGGTTACAACTATCAAAGTGAAGTGTTGCGCACAGCAGAATTCAAAAATATTCAATTTGGGGCTACAGGTGGAAATAAAAATATTAAATATTTTATTTCCGCTGGATACCAAGGTGATCAAGGAATCATGTTAAAAAGTGATTTCCAAAAATTAAACTTTAGAACTAAATTTGATATTGAATTAAGCAAAAAGATAAAATTAAATGTAAATCTTAATCCATCCTATACATCAAAAGAATCTCCGGCTGAAAACTTAACTGATTTTTGGCGTTATCCTTCTTGGCTACCCAACCAACACAATACTTTAACAGCAGCATTTGTGAATCAAAACGCCCAGTGGGCTAATATTCGTTCCGGAGATTATGCTCACCCCAGACACTTTATAGGTTTGACTTATATACCAGTTTATCCTGACGGTTCAATCCTTTATATGCCTGACGGAACAACTTTTACTCCTGCTGTTGGTACTCCATCAAATTCTGCTCAAAATAATCCTATGGCCTCTATATTGAGCCGTGATATTAATGCTAAATCCTTTGGTTTGCAGGGAGGTTCTACTTTAAATGTTAATTTGTTTTCAGGTCTTGATTTTAAAACAATGAATACATTGTACATGAAATACGATACAAAATTTGATTGGACTGACAGAAATGCACAAGGAGACGGAATTGTTAATAGAGGTGTTTACAGTGATAATTCGTATTTAGATTTATTATCAGAAAATACTTTGAATTACAAAAAGGAATTTGGTGATAACTCATTAGATATTTTGTTGGGTTATACCGCGCAAAAAACTAAAAATACAATATCTCAAACAACAGGTTTAGATTATCCGTCAGATGATATTAATACCCTGAATAATGCAGTTTTTATTGATAAATCAGGAACTTTTAATTCAAAAAACCAAATCGGTTTATTATCCTATTTAGGTAGGGTTAATTATGCATACAAAAATAAATACTTATTCTCTGTGAGTTTCAGAACGGATGGAAGTTCCTATTTTGCATCTGGGAAAAAATGGGGTAACTTTCCGGCGGCTTCAATAGGTTGGGTAGCCAACAAAGAGCCTTTTTTAAAAGATATAGAATGGCTTAACAAACTCGGTTTTAGAACTAGTTATGGAGTTTCTGGAAACAACAGGATTTTGAACTATGGATTTCAAAATTTATTGTCATCCGCTAATTATTCTTTTGGAGCAGGAACTGGAACCCCCGCTTCGGGTCAAGTTCAAAATCCAAATATTAACTCGAACCAAAATATAACATGGGAAAGTACTTTTCAAACTAACTTTGGTGTTGATATATCTGTATTAAGTAACAGAATTAACCTTTCGTTAGATGTGTACAGTTCCGTTACGGATAAGTTACTTTTACAACAAGCTACCATGGCATTCTCGGGAGTACCATTAACTTGGAATAATATTGGAAGTTTAGATAATAAAGGTTTTGAATTCGAGCTAGGAACAACAAATCTTAAATTAAAAAACTTTAAATGGTCAACGTCTTCTAATTTGGCACACACAAGAAATAAAATTAGAGAATTAGGTAATGAAGCCTATTTGCTTAATTATGGCGAAAGAAACGAAATTTATAAAAGCATAGTAGGTGGCCCACTTGTTCAATTTTTTGGCTACAAAACAGATGGTATTTGGATTTCGCAAGAGCAAATTAACGCGTCGGGATTAACATCTGAATTACCATCTGTTTTTAAACCTGGTGGACTTAAATTGGTTGATGTTGACGGCAACGGTGTAATAGACACTAATGATAGAACAGTTATTGGAAATCCATATCCTGACTTTACTTGGGGTGTTACTAACAATATTAGCTTTAAGTCTATAGATTTCAGCTTTACTTGGCAAGGTGTTCAAGGTGGCGAATTAATTAACGGTGATCCAAATTATGGAGAAACGAAATCAAGAAATGTTAATTATAATCAGAACCGATGGGTTAGCCCACAAAACCCAGGAGATGGATATACACCCTATGAAAGCATAGGATTTAACTGGATGCTTACTGATTATGTAGTTGAAGACGCATCTTATTTTGCATTACGAGAAGTAAACATAGGCTATAATTTACCAGCTAATTTAGCTAAGAAAATTGGATTAAGTTCTTTAAGATTATATACTTCAGGACAAAATTTATATTTTCATTCAGCAAGCAGTTACAAGGGTATTAATCCAGAAGGAAGATCTAATTCGGGTCCATACGCCTCGGCTTTAGTGTCTGGATATCAAAGAGGCTCTTTTCCAATTCCGAGAACCATTGTTTTTGGTATCGATATTAATTTCTAATTTTAAAAAATTTAACAAATGAAAAAATCTCTAAAGTATCTTAGTATTTTATCTTTATTGTCAATTACTAGTTGTTCTGACATAATTGAATTAAATTCTGAATCAAATATTATTGTTGATAATTACTTCACAAATTATTCAGAATTACAAAACGGATTAACAGCGTGTTATAATGGCATGCAAAGTCCACTAACGGAAGAGTGGTCTTTAACTGAACTTCGTAGTGATAATACCCTTATGGATGGGGCCACTAGTACTTCAACATTAAATCACGATTTGGCTTTTTTAGATCAATTTTATCCCGCAGCAACTCACCAAGGATTGTATAAATATTGGTTAAAAACGTATAATAATATTAAAAATACCAATACGATACTGAACGTTGCTGGCGCCAATTTTAATCCTTCACCTGGTGTAATTGAATATACTGCTGTTACAATTAATGCTACTGCATACCAATGTAAAAGTATTGCAGCAGAAGCTTCTTTTATTCGGGCTTATCACTATTTTAATTTAGTGCGTTTGTATGGTGGTGTATTTTTAATTGACGAACCAGTAACTGCTCAACAAGCAAAAACAATAAATCGTTCTTCAATTGGAGATATTTATAAATTAATTGTTGCGGATTTAAATAATGCAATAGCCAACGGAAAAACCACTAGGTTTGTTGCCAATTCTTTGGATGCAGGACATACTGACGTATGGGCAGCAAGAGCATTATTAGCAAAAGTTTATTTGACTTTAGGTAGAAAAGCGGAAGCAGCTACTCTGTTAAATAGTATAATTGCTTCAAGTGGTTACAGCTTGCAACCGAGTTATGAAAGTGTTTTTTCAATAAATAATGAAATGAATTCTGAAATTCTTTTTGCTATTCGCTTTAAAGGGGGCGGATTAGGATTAGGGAATCCGTTATCTAATTTATTTGCTCCAACAAATAGTGGTTTGGCTGTAATTAACGGTGATGGTAAAGGATATAATACTCCAGCTCTCGAACTTTCTGTGTCTAATTCAGCATATACAAATTATATTGATCCGTCGGCTTTAAGAAAAGGGGTAAATATCGGATTGTATGGAACCAAAACGTATTATATAAAAAAATATATTTCCCCTACAGCTCTAGCAAATGACGCTGAAAATGACTGGCCAGTTATTCGATATGCAGATGTTTTATTAATGAAAGCTGAAGCAGATGGAAACATACCAACAAGTTTGGATCAGATTAATTTAGTTAGGTCAAGATCGGGTTTAGTTGCAATAGCTTCTGCTGCTGTTGCTACACCTGCGCTATTTGAAAAAGCGCTTGCAAGTGAGAGAAGGTGGGAATTTGCCTTTGAAAATCAGCGTTGGTTCGATATCATAAGATTTTCAACTACTACAACTTCTATGTCGTCTACTACTGATGTTTTTCCTAATTTGAAGTTACAAGGAGCTGAATACGTTATGAAAAAACACTTTACAAATATGTTTTCTAAAATCTATTCTGGATTTAGTGTATTACCTATATCACTCTCAGAACTACAGACACAATCAAATGAAAATCGGTTTTTACTGCCAATTCCTCAATATGAAATTGACACGAATTCATTTATAACCATTCCACAAAATCCTGGTTATTAATATCAAAAAAAAACAGTGTATTTGATACACTGTTTTTTTTTTAATTTTATTTTCTAATTTATCCTAAATTAGCATTTTATAAAACATCATTAATAATTAAATAAATTTTTAAATGTCTACCTCTTACGAAACAAGATACGCTTCAAGTCCGCAAGCCGGAAAAGAATATAATACTGCACAATTAAGAGCCGAATTTTTAATTGACAATTTAATGGAAGTAGGTAAAGTTAATCTTACGTATTCTCATTACGACAGATATATT
>SHWW01000003.1 GCA_009693635.1 Flavobacteriaceae bacterium | reverse complement strand
GCTGTATTAAACATAATAAGATATTATTTAATTTCAAATATAAATAAAATTATTATATCATTGGCATATCCTCTACTTTCAAATCAGATACTTCTAAACTTCTTAAATACGTCATAATCACTATTAAATTAGAATGACCCATTAGTATTTGTATTTTTTGAATTTATATAATTTATAGAAATAATTATTTATTAACTTATTGTTTTTCTGATAGTTAAGTAAATTACCATCGCATTAAAATTGTAACTTTCTCCAATAGGGGGAGCAACAATGAAAAGACTTCACAGTGATGTGAGGTCTTTTTTGTTTAATAAGTTTGCACATAGTTTGCACAAAATGGCATTCCATGGTTCTGTGATAGCGTTCAATCTTTCCTTGTGTTTTGGATGATTGGGTCTGCATATTTATTTATGTTTTCAGTAAAGTTTTGTCCAAAAACGGGTTTACTTTCAAATAAATACTGTTTTACATTTTTATAAAGAAATATTATTTAGCTTTTTTACAATTAATAAATTACATTTGATATGATAATTATTAATCACAAAAAACCCTCTATTATGAAATTAATTTATTCTGCATTGTTTGTGACTCTTTTATTTGCATCTTGTAAATCAAAAAGCGATTCGGCTGCCAATGAAGCATTCGAGAAAAATTCTAAAACTGTTTTAGCTTACTTAGAAGGAGTTCAAAAAGAAAAAATAGATTACTCTTCGTTCTCGAAAGATTTTAAATCGTTAAATACTTGGTACGGTGCCAAAGACACCATTTCATTAGAGGAATTTAAAATTGGAGATAGTAAAGCTTTAAAAAATTTTAATTTTAAATTGTTAGATTCCGTTCCTGTTTTTTTACCAGGAGTAAATTCGCTAACAAAAATAGTAGATGGTTCTGTACGTATTTATTCTACGTGGGAAATTAGCACCGAAAAAACCGATTCTACCGAAGCCAAATCAGGTAGATTAAAAATGTATGAATCCTATGATTTTGATGCTGATGGGAAAATTCTCTACCAACAGGGATATGGAGATTTCTCAGGATTAATGAATTACTTAACTAGCAAATAATTTTAATTTAAAAAACAATCAAAATGAAATTAACAATCAAAAACATTTCTGCATTTTTCCTTTTGACAGTTTCAACTCTTGTAGTTGGTCAAAACGTTACATCTGCCGGAAAAATATTTCAAGAAGGTAAAGACAAAGGCAAAACCTACATTCTTGGAAGTGACAAATCAATGAATGTGGTTTTAGAAAGCATGAAAGCCTATAATTCCAACGATGCTAAGAAAGATTTGTCTTTTTACTCGGATAAAATGATTAAAGAATCGAGTGATTTCAGTAACAATTGGCACAAGTCAATGAAATCATTAAACCAACAACCCTTTGCAATGTTTCCGCTTAGAATTAAAGGGTCTAATGAAGATATTGTTTTTTCAATCTCACAAGAAGAACGGGAATGGAAAAATGGGTCTAAACAAAAATTATATTTGTTTGAAATGTTTACCATCAATAAAGCTGGAAAAATTAGCGATTTTAAACAATTTCAAAATCTCCCTTCCACAAATGAATTTGGATTGGCAGATGGGGGTAAAATTTACTTAAAAGATAGCACCGCTACTTTTACCTTTTCAAATAGAGGAGAAGTAGAAACAATTGAAAAAATGGCTGTTGCTTTCAATAAATTGGATGGAGAAGCGTATTCTAGTTTTTTTGCTGATTCAATAAAATATTATCATTCAAACGGTACCGTTGAAAAATTCTCTAAAAAAGGTTGGGTAGGACATCTTAATAAAATGAAATCTGCAAACTGGAAAATTAATGGAATTTTACCATTTAAAATTTCTGATACAGACCCAGTTTCTGGAATAATTGTTCGGGCAAATATGAATTGGGTCATGAAAGATGGTTCTTCGGTAAATAGAGATCAATTTCTTCAATATTCTTATGATTTAAATGGAAAAATTACAAGCGTAAACAGTTTTGGTAAAGATATTAACCCAATTTCTGAGAAGGAAAAAATGGCAAAAATTAAAGAAGAAATTATTTCTATAGAAAAAAGCTGGGACAACTATTACAATGCTGGTGATTTTAATAACTTGATAACCCTTTATGCTGATGATGCACTACGACTTCCTAGTAACCAAACAATTATTACTGGAAAAGCAGCAATTCTAAAAGACATGGAAGAGAAAAGGACTAAAACTAAAAAAGGAGAAACAAATACTAGCGAAACTACTGACGTTTTTGGTGATGAAAATACCGTTACAGAAGTTGGAAGAACAATTCAAAAAGATGCCTCTGGAAAAGTAAAAAGCACAGGTAAATACATTACTATTTGGAAGAAAGTAAATGGAAAATTCGTAACCGTAAGAGAAATGTGGAATGATGATGTGAAATAATAGTTAGACCTTAAATCAATTTAAATGAAAAGAGCAACTATACTATACTAGTTGCTCTTTTTTATTCCTGATTTTGTAAAGTGATTTTTTGATTTTCAATTGTAGTACTTTGAATCTGATTTGCGAATTCTAAATATTTTTCACGTCTCGAATTAATAAATAATTCACGATTATTAAATATTTAAGCCTTAATAGCTATTTGGGATTCATTTAAGACATCTTCTGATAAAGATTCTATGAAAAAAGATACAATTCAACCAAAAGCGGCAAAACACAAATTCCTTTTCTTGTAGCTAAAAAGGCAGTGCTTTTTTTAGTGCCTTTGGGATTTAACTTAGATATAAAACCACCCTCTATTAAATATAACAATCGATTGGTTAGAATATTACTCGCTATTTTCTCTTTCGATTCTGAAAATTCTTTAAACCTAGATTTCCGATGCAAAAGCATGTTCCTTAAAATTAATAATGACCATTTATCTCCAAATAAATCAATTGAAACTGGGATTGCACAAGTAGATCTAAAATTAGTGTTTTTGATAGCTTAGAAATATGATTTAATAAAAAAACTCTATTTATAGAAGATTTAAACCGATAGTGTTTATTGCTGTTTTTTTTAAGTCCATAAAAATATGTTATTAAATCTATTGATTTTAATATTTAATAATTTATTAAATATTAATTGCTTAACAAAAGTAATTGTTTATGTTTGTATTAATATTATTAACTACTAAAATGTATCTTATGAAAAAAACAATCGCCTTTATTGCCCTAACAAGTATGTTATTTGTTGGATGTAAAAATGAAAGTGCTGAAAGAGAAAAAATAGCTCAGGCAAACATCGATTCCTATTCTAAAACATGGGAATTAGTTATTAATGAAGGAAAAGTAGACGTCCTTGACTCTGCTTATGCTCCTGAAATTGTACTGCATACTGTCCCTGAAATTAAAGGAATAGTAGGGGCAAAAGCCTATTATGCTAATTTTGTAACTGGGTTTTCAAACAGAAAATTTATAGTAAAAGAGACTTTTGCAAGTGGAGACAAACTAACAAAATATTGGGAATTTAAAGGAACTCACACGGGTGATTTTATGGGAATTCCTGCAACTGGAAAAACGATTGACGTAGAAGGTTGTACTATTGCTAGAATGGTGAACGGTAAAATTGTAGAAGAAAGAGATTTCATGGACAACATGGATTTCATGAAACAATTAGGGTTAATGAAATAATTATTAATTTATTTCAAAGGAAGGGTTTTAGTTCACGCTAAAACTCTTTTTTATTTTATTAAAATACGTATTTTTGTAAAATAATATAACAATTCTTAACCAAATAGTTACAATGATAACAATTGCAAATCCATTCGGAATGAAAGAAGCACTAGCTCAATTAGGTGTAAAAGCGATAAACGAAGGTACTTCTACAGGAGTAAATAATTTTTCAAATGGCGCAACTTTAGAAAGTTATTCACCAGTTGACGGCAAATTAATAGGTTCTGTAAAATGCACTTCCGAAGCAGATTACGAAAAAGTTATGCTAGCAGCTACATCGGCATTTCAAACATTTAGAATAATGCCAGCGCCTCAACGAGGTGAAATTGTTAGACAATTTGGTGAAAAGCTTAGACAAAATAAAGAAGCTCTTGGAAAATTAGTTTCCTATGAAATGGGAAAATCACTTCAAGAAGGGTACGGTGAAGTTCAAGAAATGATCGATATCTGTGATTTTGCTGTAGGGCTTTCAAGACAATTACACGGGTTAACCATGCATTCGGAAAGACCCGGTCACAGAATGTACGAACAATATCACCCAATGGGAGTCGTAGGAATCATTTCTGCATTTAATTTTCCCGTTGCTGTTTGGGCTTGGAACACTGCTTTAGCTTGGATTTGTGGCGATGTTTGCGTTTGGAAACCTTCGGAAAAAACCCCCCTTTGCGGAATTGCTTGCCAAAATATTATTGCTGAAGTAATCAAAGAAAATAACCTTCCCGAAGGAATTTCGTGCTTAATTAATGGCAATTATAAAGTGGGTGAATTAATGACTAATGATCGTAGAATTCCATTAATGTCAGCTACTGGATCTACAAGAATGGGTAAAATTGTAGCTCAAACTGTTGCTGGCCGTTTAGGAAAATCGTTATTAGAATTAGGTGGAAACAATGCCATCATAGTTACTCCAGATGCCGATATAAAAATGACCGTAATTGGAGCTGTTTTTGGAGCTGTAGGAACTGCCGGACAACGTTGTACCTCAACAAGAAGATTGATTATTCACGAAAGTATTTACGATAAAGTTAAAGACGCAATGGTGTCGGCTTACAACCAATTAAGAATTGGAAATCCATTGGATCAAAACAACCACGTGGGACCGTTAATTGACACTATGGCGGTTGAAATGTACCATAATGCCTTAACAAAAGTAGTTGCCGAAGGAGGGAAAATCCTTGTGGAAGGCGGCGTACTTTCAGGTGAAGGATATGAAAGCGGTTGTTACGTTAAACCAGCAATTGCTGAGGCGAACAACTCATTTGAGATTGTTCAACACGAAACCTTTGCCCCAGTTTTATACCTTTTAAAATATACTGGTGATGTTCCTAATGCTATTGCAATTCAAAACGGAGTGGCGCAAGGTTTGTCTTCTGCAATTATGACCAACAACCTTCGTGAAGCAGAACTTTTCCTTTCTGTGGCAGGTTCCGATTGTGGAATAGCCAATGTAAATATAGGTACTTCAGGTGCAGAAATTGGTGGCGCTTTTGGTGGTGAAAAAGAAACTGGCGGAGGCCGTGAATCCGGTTCTGATGCATGGAAAGTGTACATGAGAAGACAAACCAATACTATCAATTATACCACAAGTTTGCCTTTAGCACAAGGGATAAAATTTGATTTATAAAAACCTATCATATGAAAAAAAAAGCTATTTACTTATTTTTTGTTTTACTATTTTCATGTCAAACGAGTGATTCAGATGATATTTTTTGCACCACTGAATTAAAAGCGGGTCTAAATATTAGCGTTCATCTGGCAGAATCAAGTTCTAGTATTCCAATTTCTGATGGAGTGACAGTAGTTGCAACTGACGGAAATTATTCAGAAACTTTACAGTTTTTTGACCCTCAAAATCCTCTATTTTATGGGGCATATGAAAGGGCTGGAACCTATACGATTACTGTTACTAAAGCAGGTAGACGAACCTATGTTTCTCAGCCTATCGTTGTAACAAGGGATATTTGTCATGTGATTCCACAAACCATTATGGTGTTATTGTTGTCAAATTAACTATTAATTTCTCCCTTTTTCGTTAGGATATAATAAGGGTAATGGATCGCTCTGCCAATATTCTTTGGTATCTACATCTAAAATGCTTAACGGCCCTAAAAAGGCAGCTCCTGTATCAATATTCCAAACATTGGCACAATTTATCGGAGTTATTTTATTGATTTTATTAACCGGGGTGTGCCCAATATAAATTTCATTATACAATTTTAGCCGTTTTGGATACGAAAGATCTTCTATGCTTATCGATTTATCCAATGCAACTGCCATTTCCCAAAGCGTTCGTTCCCAATAAAACATTTTAGGAAAATATTCGTGGGTCACTCCATTCAAATTGGTAAATCCAGCATGAACAAACAATCGGTTGCTAAAATCCAGATAATAATTGTATAAATTTTTTAAAAAATCGATATGGTTTTGTTTGGTAGCCTCGTCAACATTGGCATAAGCCAAAACGGTAGCTTCTCCCCCGTGCTCCTTCCACATTGGATTATCACGATTGGATTGCAACCAATCTAACAATAATTCATCATGATTTCCTCTAATAAAAATACAGGTTTGCTTTTGGCTTATTCCAATTAAAAAATCGATAACCTGCGGCGATTCGCTCCAGCCATCAACATAATCACCTAGAAAAATTAAGGTATCCTTTTGGGTTACATTTGCCGTTTCCAAAACTTGCTTAAGGGCTCGTAAACCGCCGTGAATGTCACCTATTACAAGGGTTCTTTTCATTTTATTAGTTTTTTATACTAAATCATATTTCATCTTTCGCAAAATACGCAACGCCTCTTTAAAAGATAAATAAATGGGTGCATAGGGCTTCAAAAGCACCTTGGCATCTATTAGTTTTTGCTTGGCCTCCTCAAATCCGTTGAGGTAACAAATCATAAAAGTAGAAGGCAAATTCTCCAAATCTTTGAATTCATTATCGGACAATGGAATGCCTTTTTCTAATTTTTTTAACAACGAAAGGTTTGAATTGTAAACGTGAAACAAAACTTTTTTATTGAATTCAGGGGGCTCAAATAGCATTTCTCTATCAATTTTATAATACCCATTATCAAAAAAATACAAGGTTTGTTTTTCTAAAGGATAATAACTTGTTTTATCGTTCAGCCCCAAAGGAACATATTCTGTAATGGTAAACGTGGTGTCGTCATAGCTTATTGTTACTACATCTTGCGCAGAATAAAAC
Organism: Flavobacteriaceae bacterium; assembly: GCA_009693635.1. Lineage (GTDB taxonomy): Bacteria > Bacteroidota > Bacteroidia > Flavobacteriales > Flavobacteriaceae > Flavobacterium. Next base: position 52,495 of record SHWW01000003.1, on the reverse strand, counting down.
AACTTAATTTGCTCGTTGATTAATTCAATATCAACTCTGGAAAGAAAAATTTTGTCGTGCACTTTTTTATATTTCCCCGCCCAACAAATAACGAATAATTCCTTGAAAACTTTATATTTTGGAGAAATATCTTTATGACTTAAATTCATAAATGCAATCACGCCATCCAATGTATATTCAATGTTGTTTCTGGAATTATTTTCTATTCCATGAACCGTTTCCGAATTCTGATAATTTTTTTCTACTTCGCCTTCAATAGGGATTGTGTTGCTACCGCGCCTAATGAAAACAGTATTTATAGGAATTGTATGAATGCCTTTTTTGAAAAAAGAAGATTTTTTTTTTGCCTTTATAGTTACTAATCCTATCACCTTGTCTTTTGGCAAATTCGGGAAAGGCACGTTTTCATATTGAATTTTGGGAGGATTTTCCAAATAGGCATTTACTAAATTTTGAATACGACTGTCGTCAAAGAAATCATCGCCAACAATTTCATTATCGTGGTCTTCAACACCAACTACAATATAGGAATTATTAGACGGGTTTGAATTTGACAACGCACAAATATGCTTTAAAAACTTGGCTTTCCCTTCACGAGTATGTAAATTCAACTGCCGCTTTTTATCATAAAAACTTGACTCATCGTGATGCGCAAGTAGATTTTTGATAAGAAGTCGTTTGTTAATCATTTCATCCTTATTTATTGATTCCTCTTCACAATCCCAACCATAGCTTGCGCTGAAGGCATTACCACCAAATCGGCAATATTCACATGATACGGTCTTGAAACTACAAAATGGATAATATCGGCTAAATCTTCTGCTTGCAAAGGCGAAAAACCTTCGTAAACTTTCGCAGCTTTTTCAGAATCCCCTTTAAAACGAACCGTGCTAAATTCGGTGTCAACCATTCCTGGATGAATAGCGCCTACGCGAATCCCATAAGGATTCAAATCAATTCGCATGGCTTGATTTAGCGAGTCAACAGCATGTTTTGTTGCACAATAAACATTCCCGTTTGGATATACTTCCTTGGCAGCTGTAGAACCAATATTGATAATATGTCCCGATTCTCGCGTTACCATTTGTGGAATTATGGCTCGGGAAACATACAATAATCCTTTCAAATTGATGTCAATCATTGCATCCCAATCGTCTAAATCGCCCGTTTGAATTGGGTCTAATCCATGTGCATTTCCTGCATTATTGATTAATACATCAATGCTAGAAAACGATTCTGGAAGTGAGGCAATGCTGTCAAAAACCGCTTTTTTATCCCGAACATCAAACAATAAATTGTGTACTTCTGTAAATTCTAATAGTTCTTTTTGAAGTTCCAAAATCCGATCTTCTCGGCGTCCACAAAGCACAATTTTATAGTTGTTCTTTGCCAATATTCTTGCGGTTGCTCTTCCAATTCCGCTTGTTGCTCCTGTAATTAATGCCGTTTTGTTCAATGTTATTGTTTTATACTATGTTATTTCTAATAAAATTTAAGGGACTTTTTGACCCATACTTTCTGTCCAAATAGCAAACCAATCTTCTTTTTCAAGTTGCAATTCTGTGGCTTTCATCAGCGATTGAATTCTGGAAATATTCACCGTTCCTGCAATTGGGATTACAAGAGCTGGATGTTGCAAAATCCAAGAAAGCAATATCGTATCCGAACCAAAATGGTATTTAGAAACCAATGTTGCCAACAATTTTTTCATTCGTCGGGTTTGCTCATTGTCTTCTCTAAAAACCGTTCCTAAGGGATTCCAAGACATCGGTTGGATATTGTGAATTTGCATATAATTGAAACTTCCATCCACCATTGGCTCATAATTCGTTGCTGAAAACTGCACTTGATTGTAACTAATTACCGTTTTCTGACGGATTAATTCCGTTTGCGAAGCCGTAAAATTAGAAAGTCCAAAATCAAGTATTTTGCCCTCTGTTTTTAATTTAGTAACCGCTTCTGCAATTTCATCGGCTTGCATTAAAGGACTTGGGCGGTGCAATAAAAGCACGTCTAAATAATCTGTTTGCAAGTTTTTTAGTGAATTTTCCACCGACCAAATGATGTATTCCTTCGAATAATCATAATACTTGACTTTGTTTGGTCTGTTTTCTGAAATATGCTGAATGCCACATTTTGAAACAAATTGAAGAACTTCTCGTTTTATTTTGCTTGAAGCAAATGCTTTTCCGAACGCTGCTTCCGTGGTATAAGAACCATAAATATCCGCATGGTCAAAAGTAGTAATTTTGTTTTCTAAACAAATATGAATCATACTATCCATTTCAGAAGTACTGAGATTTTTATCCCAAACTCCCCAATTCATCGTGCCCGCAATTATGGGCGATAAGCTAATTTTATACAAGGTTTTATGTTTAAATTAGAAATTAGAATGCAAAAGTTATAACAGCATTTTCATAAAAATCTTAAAATTATAAAAACAAAATCACAATTCAGCCTTAAAAGCATATGTTTTATAGAAGTTTTAACCATTTTTTAACATCGTACTTCTAAAAAAAAATTCAATTTGCACTCTCAAATTTAAATGTTAAAATTCACAGTAATAAAATTAGTAAAATGGAAGAAAATACTTCGACTTTAGACATCAGAGCAATTAATGAAAAAATTGAAAGAGAGAGTGCTTTTATAGACCTTCTTACAATGGAAATGAACAAAGTAATTGTGGGTCAAAAGCACATGATTGAAAGATTATTGATTGGACTTTTGGGACAAGGGCACATTTTATTAGAAGGTGTTCCAGGTTTGGCAAAGACTTTAGCGATAAACACCTTGTCGCAAGCCGTTCAAGGATCGTTCAGCAGAATTCAGTTTACACCGGATTTATTGCCTGCCGACGTTGTAGGAACAATGATTTACAACATCAAGCAAAATGAGTTTTCTATAAAAAAAGGACCAATTTTCGCCAATTTCGTCTTAGCAGATGAGATCAATCGTGCGCCAGCAAAAGTGCAATCAGCATTATTAGAAGCGATGCAGGAAAAACAAGTTACTATTGGCGATACTACTTTCAAATTGGAAAGACCGTTTTTAGTATTGGCAACTCAAAATCCAATTGAACAAGAAGGAACCTATCAACTTCCAGAAGCACAAGTGGATCGTTTTATGTTAAAAACAGTCATCGATTATCCAAAAATGGAAGACGAACGAATGGTTATTCGTCAAAACCTGAAGGGCAATTACGAAAAAGTAAATGCGGTAGTTTCTGTAAAACAAATTTTGCACGCCCAAGAAGCGGTTCGTGAGGTATATATGGATGAAAAAATCGAAAAATATATTCTTGATATTGTTTTTGCAACTCGTTTTCCAGAGCAATATAAATTGGCCAATTTAAAACCATTAATTAGTTTTGGCGCATCACCCCGTGGAAGTATCAATTTGGCAAATGCAGCAAAATGTTATGCTTTTATAAAACGACGTGGCTATGTAATTCCAGAAGATGTTCGTGCTGTAGTTCACGATGTATTGCGTCACAGAATTGGAATTACATACGAAGCGGAAGCCGAAAACATAACTTCTGTTGACATCATCAATAAAATTGTAAACGAAATTGAAGTCCCTTAAATCAGATAGCAGTGGTCGGTTTATAAGTGATCAGTGAAGTACTGAATACTAAAACCCGGAACAATGAACACTCTCATAAATGGAAACAAAAGACTTACTAAAAAAAGTTCGAAAAATAGAAATCAAAACCCGAAGATTGAGCGATCATATCTTTTCGGGAGAATACCACACTTCTTTTAAAGGCCGTGGAATGACATTTTCGGAAGTTCGTCAATACCAATATGGAGATGATATTCGATCAATTGATTGGAATGTAACAGCTCGATACAACGAAGCGCACGTTAAAGTTTTTGAAGAAGAAAGGGAATTAACAATGATGTTGATGGTTGATATTTCGGGTTCGGAAAGTTTTGGTTCTATAACCCAATTCAAGAAAGATATTGTTACAGAAATTGCCGCAACAATGGCTTTTTCGGCTACTCAAAATAATGATAAGATTGGATTGATTTTGTTTTCTGACCAAATAGAATTGTACATTCCTCCTAAAAAAGGAAAATCACACGTTTTGAGAATCATACGAGAGCTAATTGAATTTCATCCAAAAAGCAGTAAAACCGATGTTTCGCAAGCCTTAAAGTTTTTATCAGGAACCCAAAAAAAGAAAGCTATTGTATTTATAATTTCTGATTTTATGTCAGAAGAATATGAAAATACATTAAAAATTGCCTCCAAAAAACACGATATTACAGGCATTCGAGTATTTGACATTCGAGAAGAGAAAATGCCAAATATTGGAATGGTCTCAATGGTTGACGCTGAAACTGGTGAAACCCAATTGGTAAATACTGGTTCAAAATCAGTTCGGCGGGAATATGAAAAAGAATACCGCAGCAAAGTAGATTATTTTACAGAAACTTTTAAAAAATCGGGGTCAGGTGTTGTAAGCACAAGAGTTGACGAAAGTTATGTAACCAAATTATTAAGTTATTTTAAGTCGAGATAAAAGCAATGAAAATCAAATATTATATTCTATTCTTTCTAATTTCGGCTTCCTTATTTGCTCAAAAGCAAGTGGAAACTAAAATAGATTTTGCCAGAAATAAAATTGGAGCACAGTTTAATTTGACCCTAAAAACCAATGTGGATACTTTAACTAAAGTTGTTTTCCCAACAGATAAAAACTTTGGAAAAATGGAAGTTATTCGTTCCTTTTTAGTTGATACAATAAAACACGGCGATCGACATGAACTTATAAAAAAATATGGCATTACACAATTTGACTCTGGAAAATATGTAATTCCAAGTTTGAAAGTTCTTATAAACAACAAAGTATTTGTCACAGATTCCATTTTAATTGAAGTTTACAATGTGAAAGTGGACACCTTAAAACAAAAATTATTCGACATCAAACCCATTGTTGAAGTGCCTTATGAATTGAGTTATTTCTGGCAATATGTGCTTATCACTTTATTGATTTTAGGAATTGGCGCTTTGATTTATTGGTTGATAAAAAAATACAAAAAGAGGAAAGTTGAAGTTGTAGAAGAGTTGAAATCCCCAATTGAAAGAGCCACTATTTTATTAAAAACGTTAGAAAAAAAAGAGCTTTGGCAAAAAGGAGCGGTAAAAGAATATTATAGCGAATTGACTGATATTGCTAGAAATTATATTGAAGAAGCTTTTGAAATTCCTGCATTGGAAAGCACCACTTCAGAATTAATTTTGGCGCTTAGGGCAGCTTCTATCAAAAAGAAAATGGCTCTTTCGGCTGAAACTTTAGAAAATTTAAAACGCGTATTAGAGCAAGCCGATTTAGTGAAATTTGCAAAATCTAAACCATTGGATTATGAAATTGAAGAAGACCAAAATAAGATTAAAAAAGCAATTTTGACGTTGGATAAATCCATCCCAATAGAAATTGAAATTGAAGAAGATACTAGTGAATGGGACGAAATGCGCAGTTTGGAAAAGCTCAAAAAACAAAAAAGAACGCGGATTTTAACTGGAATTGGATTTGTAGTTGGGGCAATTTTAGGATTGTTTATTTTCTTTGTAGTGACCAAAGGTTTCGATTTTGTAAAAGACAATATAATCGGTCGTCCTACAAAAGAATTGGTTGAAGGAAAATGGGTTTCAAGTGAATATGGCATTTCTAAAGTATATATTGAAACTCCAAAAATCTTAACGAGAATTGATTCTACAACTCAATTTCCCAAGAAAGTAATTGCATTATTAAAAGATGCGAGTGTTTTCACTTCCGGAAGTTTACAGAGCAATTTCTGTATCGCATTAGTAACCGCAAAACCAAAACAAGAAACAGAATATGATTTGCAAAAAGGTTTAGAAGGAACAATTGATAGTTTTGGCGGACAAAATGTGGTTTTGAAACAAGAAGAATTCCAAACAAAAATGGGAGTTTCGGGCTTAAAAGGTTTTGGAACGATGGTTTTTCTAGACCCTGTTTTAAAAAGTAGCATAAAATTGTATTACGAAATAATCCTATTCAAAGAAGACGGCGGCTACCAACAAGTGATGATTTTCCACGAAGAAGGCGATAAATATGCAGAACAAATTTCGGAACGCGTAATCAATTCTGTTGAATTTAAAAAAGACGAAAACAATGAATAACGTGACTTTTTTAAACCCCGAATTTTTCTGGCTTTTCCTTTTAATTCCAATCGTTATTAGATGGCAAATTTGGAAAAGAAATGAGCAATCCGCAACCTTAAAGATTAGCTCTTTGAAAGGATTTAAAACTTCAAAATCGGTTTTAGCAAAATTGAAACCGATGTTATTTGTCTTTCGATTATTAGCGTTAAGCTCTTTAATTATTGCAATGGCACGGCCAAGAACAGTTGATGTGAGTAGCAAAACGAAAACCACAAAAGGAATTGATATTGTAATGTCTGTGGATGTTTCTGGGAGTATGTTGGCAAAAGATTTAAAGCCAAACCGAATGGAGGCGTTGAAAGATGTTGCTGAGAATTTTGTAAAAGCAAGACCAAACGACCGAATTGGATTGGTAGTTTATGCTTCTGAAGCTTATACCAAATCTCCCGTAACGAGTGATAAAGCAGTTGTTTTAGATGCTATTAGAAGTATAAAATATGACAACGTACTTCAAGACGGAACAGGAATTGGAATGGGGCTGACCACGGCAATCAATAGATTAAAAGACAGTAAAGCAAAAAGCAAAATTGTTATTTTAATGACTGACGGAGTAAATAACGCCGGATTTATCGAGCCACAAACGGCTTCTGATATTGCACAACAATACGGAATTAAAGTATATACAATAGGAATTGGATCGAACGGAATGGCAGATTTTCCTTATGCAATTGCACCAAACGGAGAGTTTTTGTTTAGAATGATGAAAGTAGAAATTGACGAAAGTTTGTTGCGTTCAATTGCGAAAAACACAGGCGGAAAATATTTTAGAGCCAACAGCAATCAGAAATTAGAAGCTATTTATAATGAGATTAACAAACTAGAAACCACAGAAATCCAAGAATTGAAATTCTACGATTATGATGAAAAATTTCGATCCTTTGCACTTTTTGCAGGGTTGTTATTATTGGTAGAAATAGGTTTGCGGAATACACTATTCAGAAGTTTTATATAATCCCAAGCATCCCAAAAACAAGGAAGCCAAAATGGAATTAAAAAATTATTTATGTACGAATTAGAAGAAAAAAAATATTTATCCCTTTTATTAATAGTGCCAATTTTGGTGTTGTTATTTCTATTCAACCAATATTGGAAAAGAAAAAAACAACAGGAATTTGGAGATTTAGAAATGATTCAAAAACTAAGTCCAGAAAAATCAGTATTTAAATCTGTTTTAAAATTCACAGTTTTAATTTTGGCTTTTGGATTCTTGGTAATTGGATTGGTTAACCCAAAAATTGGAACAAAATCAGAAACAGTAAAACGCGAAGGGATAGACATTGTTTTTGCCGTGGATATTTCAAAAAGTATGCTTTGCGAGGATGTTGCCCCAAGCAGATTGGAAAAAAGCAAGCAAATAGTTTCGCAAATTATTAATCAATTGATGGGTGACAGAATTGGAATTGTAGCGTATGCGGGAAGCGCATTTCCAGTTTTACCAATCACAACTGATTATGGCGTAGCAAAAATGTTTTTACAAAGTATGAATCCCTCGATGGTTTCTTCGCAAGGAACTTCATTGGATGAAGCTATAAAATTATCATCAACCTATTTTGATGATGATAAGAAAACAAGCAAATTATTGATTCTTATTTCTGACGGAGAAGATCATTCTGAAGGCGCAAGTGTTGCTGCAGAAGAAGTAAATAAATTAGGATTAAAAATTATAACTATCGGGATTGGAACTTTAAAGGGCGGGCCTATTCCATTAAAAGAAAACGGTCGAGTTTTGAGTTTTAAACGTGATCAAAACAATGCGGTTGTAGTCACAAAACTAAATGAAGAAAGCTTAAAAGTAATTTCTAAAAATACAAAAGGCGGTTATGTTAATGGAAATAACACTAAAGAAGTTTTGGAATATGTAAAGAATGCTTTGGATAATATTGAGAAAACAGAATTTGAAGCCCTACAATTTACCGATTATAATTCTCAGTTTCAATGGTTTCTAGGAATCGCATTTTTCTTATTGTTATTAGATGTTTTCTTCTTGGAAAGAAAAACAAAATGGTTGAAACAGTTTAATTTATTTAATGAAAAAGCATAATGAGGAATTTAATTTTATATAGTTTTCTGTTACTTTCTTTTGTAATTTTCGCTCAAGAAAAGGATATGAATTTGCCAAAAGCGAACGATGAATTTGCAGATAAAAAATATGCGAAAGCAGAAGCAGAATACCGTATTTCACTATCTAATAATCCGAAGAAAGCCATTTCATCTTATAATTTAGGGAATTCAATTTACAAACAAAATCACGGTACAGAAGCGCTACTTTCTTATGAAAAAACTATTAAAATAGCTGCCGAACGTCCTGAAAAACACAAAGCTTTTCACAATTCCGGAAATATTTATATGGCCGAAAAAAATTATTCTGCAGCAGTTGAAGCCTATAAAAATGCCTTGAGAAACAATCCAAGTGATGAAGAAACGAGATATAATTTTGCTTTAGCTAAAAAAATGCTAAAAGACAATCCCCCGAAAAAGAACGATAAAAAAGATAAGAAAGACAAAAAAGACGACAAAAAGAAAGACGACAAAAAAGTTAAAAAAGACAAAAAAGACGACAAAAAAGATAAAAAAGATAAAAACGACAATAATGGGAATGAAGATGGAAAACCAAAACCAAGGCCCGGGGGAATTCCAAAAGAGCGCGTTCAAAATCTTTTAGATGCTGTAAACAATGAAGAAAAGAAAATACAAGACAAGGTTAATGCCAAAAAAGTGAAGGGTAAACCGATGCAAACGGAGAAAGATTGGTAAAGTATAGTCTGGTTTAACTGTTTATTCGTTTATTTGTTTTATCGGAACTGCCAACTAAACAAATAAACATTTAAACGATTAAACGGTTAAACATTTCAACGATTAAACGATTAAACAAAAAATGAAAAAATATTTTTTTCTATTATTATTGAGTTTTCAAGGGCTATTGGCACAGGTGCAATTTGAGGCCAAAGTTAGCAAACAAACTCTTGGGCTAAACGAAAGAGTTCGCATCGATTTTACTATGAATGATGATGGTGATAACTTTACGCCGCCAAATTTTGAGGGATTTAAAATCATTGCGGGACCAAGTCAGCAAGTCAGTCAATCTTGGATTAATGGAAAAAGTTCTTTCAATAAAACCTATTCTTATTTTTTATTACCAACTCAAAAAGGAAGTTTAGTAATTCGTCAGGCGGCAATTGAAATTAGAGGTCAAATTTATAAAACTTCCCCCGTAAAAATAACAGTCACAGCAGCGGTAGAACAGCCACGCGACCCGAATGACTCTCAGGCTTCGGCTGATGATTCGTTGCATTTAGTTGCTGAAATTTCTAAAATAAATCCATATATAAACGAACCAATTACGGTGGTTTATAAAATTTATTTCAGTTATACTATTGGAATTACCAATTGGCGGGAATTAGACAAGCCAAAATACAATGATTTTTGGAGTCAAAACATTGATATCAAAAAATTAGTAGCTGAAGAAGGAAAATACAACGGCGAAAAATACCGTTTTGTAACCCTCCGGAAAACCGTTTTATATCCTCAAAAATCAGGAAAATTAGTAATCGAACCGCTTTCATTAGATGTTGATGTTCAGTTGCCATCCAATAGAAGAAATATCTTTGGGCAAGTACTTTTAGTAGAAGACCACAAACGTGTTTCTGCAGGGGCAAAAACCATCAATGTGAAAGCACTTCCAGAATCGGGGAAACCTGCCGATTTTTCGGGTGCCGTTGGTCGATTTGCATTTAAAGTTACTCCTTCAAAAACCAATTTAAAATCGGGTGAAAGCCTCGATTTAGAAGTGAGTGTTTCGGGAACAGGAAATTTGAAATTGTTTACTTTGCCAAAACCAATCATTCCAACTGCATTAGAAATGTATGATCCTCTTCATAACGAACAAGTTTCGACGCTGCTATCTGGAATGACAGGAAAAATCTCTGATAAATACGCTATAATTCCACAATATAAAGGAAAATATCCAATCAAACCGATGGTTTTCACCTATTTTGATTTGGGTTCTCGTAGTTACAAAATCATCTCTTCGCCAGAAATTATGGTCAATGTTTTAGAAGGTCCCAATGCTGCAGATAATGCTGTTGCGGTAACTCCTGGAGATACTAAAAAGGACATTTTGAGTTCAGCTCAATTCAGATTTATCAAATTGAAAACGGAGTTGGCTTTGATGAAACATAAAGATTTTTATGGATCTACGTTGTTTTACATCTTATCGGTTTTACCGTTTTTATGCATTCCTGTAATTGTACTTTTCAAGAAGAAAAAAGAAGCAATTGATGGCGATGTTGTGGGAAATAAAATCAAATTATCGAACAAATTGGCTAAGAAATATTTGTCGGAAGCCCAAAAAGAAATTGGAAACAAAGAGCCGTTTTATATTGCATTAGAAAAAGCGATGCACAATTTCTTGAAAGCCAAAATCAACATTGAAACTTCGGAAATGAGTAAGGAGAAAATTGGTGAAATTTTATTGGAACGAAAAGCCAATCCTGACGCGATTGCATCTTTTATAAATCTAACAGAAAACTGTGAATTTGCAAGATATGCACCATCGTCAAGTACCGCAATTCAACAAGATTATGATAAAGCGGTTAGTATCATTTCTGAATTGGAAAAGCAGATAGTTTAAATTTTAACCACAAAGAGCACAAAGTTTGCAAAAGGGGCACAAAGGTTTTTAAAAAAAAGTTAGCCACGAATTACACTAATTTGCACTAATTTTTTATACTAATTTGAAGATAACAAAATAATTACAAGAGCAGTATAACAAACATAAAATGAAGGATTTATTTTATATAATAGTACTTACAACGCAAGTTTTCTTTGCTCAAAATGGCTTTGAAAATGGGAATGCATTGTATCAAAAAGGGAAATATCAAGAAGCAATTACGGCTTATGAAAGCGTTTTTATAAAGAAAAAGCAATCGGCAGAATTGTATTTTAATATTGGAAATTGCTATTACAAATTAAATAAAGTGGCCCCTGCAATTTACAATTATGAAAAAGCATTATTGTTAAATCCAAGCGATACTGAAATTCAAAATAATCTTGAATTTGCTCAAAAACTACAAATTGACGACATAAAAACGGTAGCAAAAGTAGGTTTCAATAAACTGATTCAAGATTTCACCAATACCTTTCATTACAACACTTGGGGCGGAATTGCTGTTGGATTATCACTTTTGTTTTTATTGTTTTTTATTGGGTATTATTTTTCTCAAATTACCGTTTCAAAAAGATTATTCTTCCTTGGAATGTTCATTGTAATGTTGCTTTTGGTAGTGAGTGTTGCGGCTGCTATTTTCGAAAAAAATCAATACAATAACGACCAGCCAGCCATTGTGTTTTCTGAAGTTGTATCGGTGAAAAGCGAACCTAAAAATGGCGCTACAGATGCTTTTGTAATACACGAAGGAACGAAAGTTTATGTGATTGAAAGCTTAGACAATTGGGATAAAATTCAACTTACCGACGGAACCGAAGGTTGGATTGAAAATAGAGCAATTAAGAGATTGAAGTAAGCGATTATTTATCGGATTTCAGCTTAATTTCCTTATACCATTCTTCTACAGATGGATAAATTAGTGCCGCTATTTTTTGAATCGGGTTGTAAAACAAAGATTTATCAATAGTGGCTTTTTCTACAAAAGTATAATTCACATTTATTTTTTGGAATACATTCAAGGAAATACTCAACATTAAAATTGTTTTTAAAAGTCCGAAAACGCCACCTGTAAGTTTATTTACAATTCCCAAACTAGCTATATTCACCATCTTAGTTAGGAATTTAGCTAATAATGAAATTCCAATTACCACAACTATAAAAGTGATTATAAAAGCTACAATTTGAATCGTTTTTGGATTCCAAGAAACGTGACTTCCAACATACGTTTTCATTAAATACGAGAACTTTATCGCCACATAAATCCCAATTAGAAGCGAAACAAACGAAGCCAATTCTATGAAAAAACCATTCCAAATGCCACGGACAAATCCATAAATTAATAAAACGCCAAGAAAAATATCTAAATAACTCATATAAATAAAGAGAAAAGTATAAAGAGCAAAGATAAAAGAATTATGTTGGTATCTTTACCAAAATAATTTCAGATTTCAGAACTCGGATTTCATAAATCATAATTTATAACTTATAATTCATAATTAATTAGGAATGTCTAGAGATATACAACTCAAAGAACGCTGGGAACAGCTTGTAAATATCCTTTCCAATCAATTTTCACAAGGCGAAGATTTAGATTTAGATGCCATAATTTATTTAATTGGCGTTCAAGAATTGGGTAAGATTCACGATGCCTACAAAAAAGACGAAAAATTGAACCTAATGCACATTTCAATTTGCAGATTATTAGAGCCTTACGGGTATTATGAATTTGATTATGTAGATGTTGACGGTTGGCCACATTACAAAGTAAAAGAGGAATTACCGCCATTAAAAGCGGGTGAACAATCGGTTTTGATGAAAGAAGCCATTGTGAATTATTTTCTTGAAAAAGAACTTATTGATTGATATTATTCTTTGTATGCGCAATACGCAGCTTTTATTTATCAAGTACGGACATGTCGCGACTTGTCCCCATCAACAAAAATTTCTTATATTTGCAAACATAATTATTGAATGAAAATGACAGATAAGATAAAAGAATATATTGGCGAAGCACACGCTTTTCAAACTCAAGACGCAGCCGAATTAGAAGCTTTTCGCATCAAATTCTTAGGCAAAAATGGACTTTTAAACGATTTTTTTGCTGAATTTAAATTGGTGCCAAACGACCAAAAAAAGGAGTTTGGACAAGTTATCAATTTACTGAAAACTACTGCCGAAGAAAAGATAAAAACAATCCAAAAAGCACTTGAAAGTAAAATAGAAATCAAAGGTTTCTATGGCGATTTAACGCGTCCATCTGAGCCTTTGGTTATCGGTTCTCATCACCCAATTTCATTGGTTAAAAACCAAATTATTGACATCTTTTCTACCATCGGTTTCAACGTTTCCGAAGGGCCAGAAATTGAAGACGATTGGCATAATTTCACCGCATTAAACTTGCCAGAATACCATCCAGCGAGAGATATGCAGGACACTTTTTTTATACAAACCAACCCCGATATTTTACTGAGAACACACACTTCATCCGTGCAAGTTCGATATATGGAAAACAATAAACCGCCAATTCGAACGATTTCACCTGGAAGAGTTTTCCGAAATGAAGCCGTTTCGTCGCGTTCTCACTGTATTTTCCACCAAGTTGAAGGCCTGTATATTGACAAAGAGGTTTCCTTTGCCGATTTAAAACAAACCTTGTTGTATTTCACCAAAGAAATGTTCGGAAAATCGAAAATTCGCTTGCGTCCATCCTATTTTCCTTTCACAGAACCAAGTGCAGAAATTGATATTTATTGGGGATTGAAAACCGAAACCGATTACCGAATTACAAAAGGAACCGGTTGGTTAGAAATTGGAGGATGCGGAATGGTAGATCCAAATGTTTTGAAAAATTGCGGTATCGACACCAACGAATTCAACGGTTTTGCCTTTGGAATGGGTGTAGAACGTATCGCAATGTTGCTCTACCAAATTGGCGATATTCGTATGTTTTACGAAAATGACGTCCGTTTCTTAGAACAATTTAAATCAAGTATATAAAAAAGAAAATAGATAAATTATCTATCCGTCTATCATTTATCATCTAAAAATGAAAAAAGACATCGTAATCCCGACCGTAGAAAATGTTTTCGTAGCTGCCGTTCAAGAATGGAGCGACGATTTTATGGAAAAGGTTTGGTATATCTATTTAGTAAACGATAGCGATTTTAAACTTGATGGCGTTATGGCGGTTTCTAAAGCCTTTGGAACTATTGACGGGGAAATGAAAAAAACCTCACTTTTGCGACACGCTTTTGTTGAAATTCCCCCGGTTTCAGTAGTAAAAGTTGAAATGCTTGAAAAAAGTGTAACTACTTTAAACAATGAATTCATGGTTACTTTCTTTATTGGAAACGCCTTATACGACAAGAAATTTATCTTTAAGGCCAATTCCATTTCAGAAAAAAATGTGGAAGAAGTGCCTATTTTATTTGTTGATGGTGTAATTGTGAGATAAGTATTAATCGCCCTTCTAAGAGAAATGAAACAATGCTCTAATATAAAAATTAGAATCTGAAATTTATAGCAAATGGCTCTCCTTTTAATTCAAAAACGATTCTGAAATGATCATAAATACAATCCAAAACTAACATTTTGAATTTATATTTTCATGTTTAGGTCATGATTAATCTAATTTATCCGTTAGTTTTAAAAATATTTTTTTAGCTTCTTTCCCTTCGTATAAAATATCGTAAACAGCATCAATAATTGGTGTTTTCGCACCATGCGTTTGGTTGAGTTCCCAAGCGCTTTTGGCAGCGTAATATCCTTCGGCAACCATACTCATTTCCATCATTGCGGATTTTACGGTGTAGCCTTTCCCAATCATATTCCCGAACATTCTGTTTCTTGAAAATACGGAGTATCCTGTTACTAATAAATCTCCTAAATAGGCAGAATCATTAATGTTCCGTTTCATTTTGTGGACTTTGCGGATGAATTTCTTCATTTCACGAATTCCGTTGCTCATTAACACCGATTGAAAGTTATCGCCATAACCCAATCCGTGTGCCATTCCTGCAGCGATTGCATAAATATTTTTTAGCATTGCGGCATATTCTGTTCCAATAATATCATCGCTAATCTTAGTTTTAATATAATTACTTGATAAATATTTGGCCACCAGTTTTGCTTTTGAAGCATCGCCACAAGCTATAGTTAAATAAGATAATCTTTCTAACGCTACTTCTTCAGCGTGGCAAGGGCCTGTGATTACTCCAATGTTTTCTAGAGGGATATCATATTCTTTATTGAAATGCTCTCCAACAATTAGGCTTGTTTCGGGAATAATTCCTTTAATGGCAGAGAAAATTACTTTCCCTTCTAAACTCTCCGTTAGGTTTTTTAATTCCCCGCCTAAGAATGCCGATGGAATTGCAAAAATTATATAATCTGCATAGGCAACTGCTTCATTCAAATTACTTGTTAATCGTAGTTGTTCTATGTGAAATTCTACGGAACTTAAGTAATTTGGATTATGATGGTGAGTTTTTATGTGTTCTATAGCTTCTTCATTTCGCATATACCAAGTAATTTCTGGTAAATTAACGCAAAGCATTTTTGTAATTGCTGTTGCCCAACTCCCCCCCCCTATTACAGCAAATTTTGGTTGATCTGTCATTTTATTTTATTTTAGCCCTCATATCAGCGGTATCCTCTTGTGGCGGGGTTCGCAACAAAAGACATAAAAGATAGCGGGAATAGCTTCTAAAAATTATGCTTCAAAAGTACTGAAATTTGATTGAAATAGATACAAAATTGAATTTTGAATTGTAATCGCAAAATTGAATTTGAAATTATTAACGTATAATTATGATTTTCAACACAATACGAAATTCTATTTTTCGTTATAATTGAATAAAAGTCAATTGTGCAATTGATTGTTATGACAAAAGTTAGTTAAATTCATATTTTTTTGTTTAATGAAAAAGGCGTTCCCGAATTTTAATCGATAACGCCTTTAGATTTTATTAGTAACTCATTTCCACAATTTCACGTACTTTTTCGAGTGTGATATTCTGTTTTTCCCCGAGTGCTTTCCATCCTCTTTCTTGGAAACGATTCACGATAAAATCGGCAGTTTTACTATATTCTTCAGTATATTCCGACAATTTGGTTTGCATTCCCATAGTGTGAAAAAACGCTTCGGTTCGGTTAATTGCTTCGGCTGCAATTTCATCTTCTGTTCCTGTTAAATTGAAAATTCGTTTCCCATATTGAGCTAATTTTTTCTTTTTAGTTTCAAACATTACTTTAAACAAATTTGGGGCGATAATTGCTAATGTTCTGGCATGATCGATGTTGTATAATGCGGTTAATTCGTGTCCAATCAAGTGTGTCGCCCAGTCTGAAGGCACGCCTTTTTGGATTAATCCGTTCAGTGCCATCGTGCAACTCCACATATAATTTGATGCTAATACATAATCGGTTGGGTTTTCCATGACTTTTGGACCTACTTCAATCAAAGTTTGAAAAATTCCTTCGGCAATTCTATCTTGAAGAAAACCATCATGTGGGAACGTTAAATATTGTTCCATGACGTGGGAAAAGGCATCAATTATACCATTTTGGATTTGTCTTTTTGGTAAAGACACAATTACAGTTGGGTCGCAAATGGAGAATTTTGGAAACAAAGCGCTTCCGCCAAAAGCTAATTTTTCTTGCGTTGCTTCAATAGTAACTACCGATCCCGAATTCATTTCGCTTCCAGTTGCTGGCAAAGTCAACACTGTTCCAAAAGGAATTACTTGAGAAAGGTCCTTAATTAGGATTCTTTTGATTAAAATATCAACTGGATTTCCATCAAATTTTGTGGCGCCAGAAATGAATTTTACCCCGTCAATTACAGATCCTCCGCCCACGGCAAGAATGAAAGTGATGTTTTGTTCCTTAACAATAGCAACGGCTTTCATTAGAGTTTCAAAATGTGGATTGGGTTCGATTCCACCAAATTCTAAAATTTCAAAACCAATTAAAGCGGTTTTAACTTGGTCGTAAACACCGTTTTTGAAGATGCTTCCTCCGCCATAAGCCAATAATATTTTGGCATCTTTAGGAACTAATGTTGATAATTTTTCAATTTGATCTTTTCCAAAAACCAAGATGGTAGGATTGTATAGTTCAAAGTTTAGCATAATTAATTTTTATACAAATTTAGTGTAAGGGTTTGAAAACGGTTGATAAAACGGTGTTAAGATTTGTAGGAATTATAGAAACTTCGTTGATTTCTTGTGCCGAGATTTGTTCTACTTCAAAACCAAATTTTTCTCCGTAAAGTATTAAATCATCAATGTTGGCGGTTCTATTTCTACCAAATCTATGGTCGTAGCCAATGATGATTTTTTGAATATTGAACGTGTCTACTAATATTGTTTTCACAAATTCTTCGGCGGATAATCGTGAAAATTCTTTGTCAAAAGGATGAATAATCAAATTATCAAGTCCTAATTTATCAACAAAATCTTCCAAACAGCATCTTTGTGTCTTGAAGACTTTCGTTACTTAAATTCATTGATGATAGCGATGAATTTATCTCAAAAACCACCTCTTCTCGGTATGCAGAATCCTTATATTTTTCATCAGCTGTTCTTGTATAAGTATAACGAACCACATTTTTACCGTCACAAGCCGATGTCTCATAATAAAGTTTTCCAAAAGCGTCATTCTTAATAGAAATACATTGGTTTTTTAAAATTTCTACCTTACACAATCCATCATCAGGACAATTCGAAAGCTCCTGAACATTCGTTAAATCAATTTTTTTAACCGAAGTACAACCAAGTAATAAAACCGAAATACAAATAATTAATTTTTTCATATCTCGTAAAAATACAGTTTTAGATTTTAAAATATACGCTATTTCAATTTTTTTATTTGGGCATTACCCTAACATTCAATTGTATTACAGTTTCGGTCGGGCATTCCGATGCAAGTCCTCGCCACGCAAAAAAGCTTGACTGTGTGCTTTTCGATGCAAATGAAATTGACGGAACTCCGATTAAAATATAAGTAAGGCGAAGCAATTCATAATGCGAAACAAAACTGATTTAATAAAAAAGAGCTTAACTAATTAAAGTTAAACTCTTTTTTATTAATTTAAAATGATATTAATTGTTTCAATTACCACCAACCTCTAATATTATACCTAACCACCGTCGCTTTTGGTCCATTACCATAAGCAACGCCGATATCGCGAGCAGCTTTAATTGTAGCTTTTCTAATATCAACATCATCCTGCTGTTCTTTCATTTTAAAACTCCATTCTCTCTTATCAATTTCTTGAATTCTTTTTGCAATTTTAGATGAAAAAGCTTGAGCTTCTTTGAAACAAGAAGCATTTGGATCAATTTGAGCTAATGATTCACTTGCGTTAGAAGCCCCTGTTGAATCTTGATTTGTATTCCAGGCATTGTTTGCTTCTGCTAATTTCAACTTACACTCTTTATCTATTTGTTTTTGATAAATTGGTGCAACAGCATCCATTGCTTTATCATAGCAAACTTTACAAACTTCTGGAATTGAAGTAAGTTTTCCAATTGCCTCATCAAACTTACTCTGACTAGTTAAAGATTGTGCTTCTTTTAAAATAAAATCACATTTGCTATTATAATATTTAATAATTTTAGTTTTACCCTCTTCAATAAATGCACCATATTTAGAATCATTTGTATCTAACCCTTTTAAAGCCATTATATAAGCTTTAGTTTCACTTTTTCCAGAACCTTTTAAACTAATCGGTAGGCTTGAAAATAAAGTGCCTTCAACTCCATCACCTATATAAAGGGTTAACTGAAGGTTATATGTATAAATTGCTGGCGTAGTTGGAGCAATGTCTTTTGTTAATTCAACGACATTAGCAGTAATAATAAAACGTGGATTTGAAGAGTTTCCTCCAATGCCATATTTGGTTGTTATTAAATTCATCTTGGTTACCAAAACAGCTTTAGCTTCTTCAGAAATTTTAGAAATTTGATCTGGAAAAACTGCCAATAATGATATTCTAGCTTCATCATTAGAACTTTCTAAGTTATTCTGTGAAAATGCTAGAAAAGGAAAAAGTATAGCTAAAGTTAGCAAATAAATTGTTTTCATATTATTTATATTTATATTATTTTAAAATACCATCTGCTTTTAATTTCTTTTTGATATCATATCGCAAAACTCTCACGACAAGTCCATGTGTAACTGACTCTCTTGCGCTTTTCTTATCTCTTTTAATTTTATCAAAAATTCTTTCATCTTTTAGGCTAACAAAATTTTTATATTCACCATTATCAGCAAAAAAATTAAAAAAATACTGTTGATATCTTTCTTGAGCATTTGGTTCTAATAAAATCGGACTCCTATCGCAAACCGATTTGCCATTTTGAATCCCCTTAAATACGACGTCTCTAACCGCATTTTTTTTAGCCTGCTCAACAGCATCAAAACGATTTCTTCCATTTCCCCATGCTTTTACCGTAATTGAGCCATCTAATTCAGCACCATAACATTCTGTTTCATAATTATAATTTCCTCCTAGTTTATCTTGTGCTACAATTTTGACAACTGGCAAGAATATAAATAAAAGTAATAAGTGTATTGTTTTCATAATTGATTATTTTTTACCATTAATCATAATTTCTACTCTTCCTAGTCCACTTGGTTCAACAGTACAAGTAAATCCTATTTTGGACATTTCATCAGTAATTTTATATGCAAAAGATTTGAAAGAATTTTTTTCTTTTTCACCATCTTCTTCAAAGAATAAAGGGATTTTAGCAGAAAATACTCTAGTTGTTTCTGTCCCTACCGTTTCTTCTCTTTCGTTACAAAACTTTTTAACTATCTTAAAAATTATTCTATTCAATTCTTTATTTTCTCCACTAGATGGGAAAGGGGTGTCAAAATTAAAATCAGCATTTTCAGATAAACTAAATGTTAAAGTACCTTCTAAACCCGTATTTACTTTATCTTGAAAATACCCAAATATTAAAGTTCTAAGTTCATCACTGGCTCCATTAATCGAGTTCATCATTAACTGAAATGAATCGTCCCCATGAGTTGTTTTTTGAACAGCAGTTCCGGTAATAACCTTATTATTTGTGTAAGGGTCAATACCCGTAAGCGTAACAATGTTTTGACTTTCCATATTGTTCTTTGGTTTATCATCAAGATCAACCTTTACCCATAAATCAGCGGCAAGCACCCTAGCAAAAATGTCTAATGAAGATTCTTGCTTTGCTTTATTTCTTGCATTATTTTTCGCCTCCTCTAACTTAATTTGATCCAATTTACCTTTCATATCACAGATCTTAAAAGGCCCCTTTGGTTTATTGTATTTACTTTCAATTGCAGCTAGTGCTTTAGAAATGCTAGCATCTAAAATTGCTGCCGGATAATTATAAATCTCATCTATAGTACCTTGATTATCTTTTTTGGTTACATAGCCCTTTTTTTGCATCCATTCATCAGATGGAACAACAAAAACAGTAGGTGTAAATCCAAAATCAGCTAAAGATTTAATTATATTTTGTTTTTCTAAATCAGATCTCAATCGCGTAATCTCAATAGTAACAATGACAAATGATTCAACTGTTTTTCTATCTAATTCGCTAACTGGATTTTGGGGATCCAAAACAGCTTTTGGCACATAAGACCTATATAAAGTTGTATTTGTGAAGAATTCTTTAAAAAAGTCAATTTTTTCATTATAAAGACTAATACCATTTGGACTTATCGCTGCTGCTGCTGGTATGTTATTTGCTTCTGTATAACCCGAAAAAATGATGGAGTAAACCGCCTGTTGTTTTGCTTTTTCAATACAATCGTTTGCATCAGACCCAGTATTTTTTATTAGCATTAATATTGAGCCATCTTTAGCTTGTTGATAGGGTGAACGATCAAAATTATCTAACCATGGGTCTACTTTTTCTCCTTTTTTTTGAGAGAACACAGCAACGCTAATTGCTAAAAATAATACAATTAATATATTTTTTTTCATATTTATGATTTTAAACAAATGCTTTAAATAAATTTAAAGCATTTGAATTATTTATTTAATTTAATAGTCTTAAAAAGTGAGCTCCAGCCTTGGCTTTTTTACTTCCACCACTAAAAGTAGTATATCCTGGCCCTACAATTGGATTTCCTGCGTCGTCAACTTTAGGTTCTCCCGCTGGTCTATATAAATTATCAAATATTGGAAACTCTTTGTCTACTTTAGCAGTAGCAAATGATTCGTATATATATTTGTTTGTTTTTTTATCTTTGACTCTTTTTAATATTTCAAATTTGTCACCTGCTTCTATTCCTTCTTTCAATCCTATCATTGCGGTAATTGGCTCAACCGAAGAAATAGGAGTTACTGGTCTAAAAACAATATACTTTTTTTGCAATTTTGCAAAAACATTATCAATGTTTCTAATTGTTGACAGTTCAATTATTTTTTCTTCAGTTCTTTTCTCTTTTAATGAAAATGTTACTAAGCTTGAAGTGTTTTCTTCTCCAACTAATTTCAGTTTAAATAAATCTGTTTTATCCCAGTCTTTAGCTCCAAAAGTTGGATCGTCTACTTTCAAAAAAGTAGTTTTAAAACTATTTGCTACATCATCATTCCAGACAAGCTGATATAAATAAACTTTAGTCCAAACACTATATCCAACTTTTCCTATTTCATAAGCTTTATTTGCAGTTTCAATAGCTTTATTTCTTAGCATTTCCATACTAATACTACTAGCTTGAGTAATTAGCACATCTCTTATTACTCTTGCCACAGGCTCATTTTCAACAAATGTTAATTTGCTAAAAACCACAAAAGTTCCCCCTATAAGCTCTTCGTCATAAATACTCTCAGCTAAATCCGCAGTTCCCGAATTGGCAGTTTTCGTTTCTTCTGACGCGCTTTCAATTGATTTTTCAGCAATATAATTACTATCCATTTTGCCGTCTTTTGTTCTATTAAACCACTTGGCAACTAATTGATTAGCCATCTTAGATTCGTCAATAAACTTTTGTATTTTAACCGGCATGTCTGGATCATTTGATCCAACTATTCCACCAGTTGCATCTGAAGCAGCACCTTTAAGTAGTTTTCCAACTTCGCTTGGCTTTTTTATTCCTGCAGCTTCGCGTTCTGCATCAGTAACAGTATATTTAGCAGGGTTGAATGCTCTAGAGTTAACGGTATGATTATTATACTTTTCTGGAAAAGGAAATCCATTCCAGGCTTTAATAACTAAATCCTTTTTTGGGAAAGTTTCTGATTCAATTAACACCATATGCAACGAGCTTCTTTTATAAGATAATGGAGCCGTTTGTGCAAAATTAATATTAAAAAAATTAATAAATAAAAATGTAAAAAAGAGATTTTTCTTCATGATTTGAAAGGGTTTTTGATTACTATCTTTATTTAGGAGTTAGAATTCTCCCCGTTTTTTTTAGTGGGTTCTGGGCTCCACTTTTTATTATAATTTTATTCCAACTGATACTTGAATTACCGAGTTGGTAAATTTAATAGCGTTAGCATTTGAGCCAGAGTTAACGTTGCTTAAACCTAAGTTATAGCGCGTTTGGAAGAAAATTCCATTTTTCAAATCGTAGGCTAATCCAAAATTCAATCCAAAATCAACGGTTTTTTGATCAGAAATTTTGTCGTTATCATCGGTTGTTCTTTGTTTTGCTGAAACAAGAAACCCAATTTGAGGGCCGGCTTCAATACTTATTTTTTCTGCAATATATATTTTGGCCAAAACTGGTAAATTAATATAATCGTATTTACTTCTACTAAATCCTGGCATGGCGCTGCCGCTATAACCTTGCCCAGAATATAAAAGTTCGGGTTGAAGAGAAAATTTATCGGAAATCATTATTTCACTGAAAACACCTAAGTGAACACTTGTTCTAATAGAGTTGTCTTTTATATCTCCTGCAAAATTTGAAACGTTTAAACCGCCTTTTAAACCAAAAGTAATGCCTTCCTCTTTTTTAGATTTTTGAGCTGAAATGGATAACGATAACGAAATAACTACTAAAAGCAATGTTTTTTTCATTGTTAACTTATTTAAAATTGATAAATCTTAAACAATATTAAAAAATTTAATAATATTAACCTAATTAATTACTAAAAAAATTATTAGGGTTAAAATTCTGAGTTAATTCAGCCCTTTTGTTCGAAGCGGGGGGGCATTCCGCTTCAAATCCTCGCCAAGTTCCACTTTCGCTTCTCTTGGCCGTGGGCTTTTCGCTTCAAATGAAATTCACTGAACTCCAATTTAAATAAAAGTAAGGTGAAGTAATCCCTAATGTGAAAGAATCGAAGCAGTTTCAAAATTCCACAAAAAAAAGTACCTTTAGCATTCAAAATACAATTATGTCTGTATCCAATATAAAAATCCTTCACATCGACAGCAACCATCCTTTATTATGGGAACAATTGCAGGAATTAGGATTCACAAACCACCAAGATTTTACTTCTTCAAAGCAAGAAATTGAAACCAAAATTCAAGAATATCAAGGAATTGTAATTCGCAGCCGATTCAAAATCGACAAAACATTTCTTGACAAAGCCACCAATTTACAATTCATTGCCAGAGTTGGGGCTGGGTTGGAAAGCATCGATTGTGATTACGCTTTAAGTAAAAATATTTCGCTCATAGCAGCTCCCGAAGGCAATAGCAACGCCGTTGGTGAACACGCACTTGGAATGTTGTTATCGCTTTTCAACAACCTCAACAAAGCTTTTTCAGAAATAAAATCGGGACATTGGAACAGAGAAACCAATCGCGGTCACGAATTAGAAGGCAAAACAATTGGCATAATTGGTTACGGAAATATGGGTAAATCATTTGCCAAAAAACTTCGCGGTTTTGACGTTGAAGTCCTTTGTTATGACATTCTGGAAAATGTGGGCGATGACAATGCAAAGCAAGTTTCATTATCAGAATTGCAACAAAAATCTGAAGTTGTAAGTCTTCACACGCCTTGGAATCCGTCAACCGACAAAATGATAAATACAAAATTTATAAATTCATTTTCGAAACCTTTTTGTTTTATTAATACCGCTCGAGGAAAATTAGTAGTTACAAATGATTTAGTCGAAGGATTAAAATCAGGAAAAGTACTTGGTGCAGGATTAGACGTTTTAGAATATGAAAAGTTATCGTTCGAAAACCTGTTCATTGATTCCGAAAAACCTGCCGCTTTTGATTATTTGCTTAAAGCAGATAATGTAGTGCTCACGCCACACATCGCAGGTTGGACATTTGAAAGCCATCAAAAACTAGCACAAGTAATCGTTGATAAAATAAAAGATAGGTGTTTAAAATAATTTTTAATACATTAGCATACTATAAATCAAACCAAAAAACTATGGAATCGCAAAAAGTGGACTTATTTATGATGATGAATGCAAAACATTTTGAAAGCTATCATTTATCAGCAATTAGAGAAAAATTAATTCAATTGGACGAATCTAAATGGCCAATAGTTCAATCTTTGCAACTTAAAGACCCAACTACAACATTAATTATTTCAATTGTTGGTGGTGGTGCATTAGGAATTGACCGTTTTTACATTGGAGACACAGGAATGGGAATTGGAAAATTATTGACTTGCGGAGGACTTGGTATTTGGACAATTATCGATTGGTTTCTAATTATGGGTGCAACTCGCGAAAAAAATATGGAAATGTTCCAAAAGTCAATCTATTAATAAATGTCTAAAAACAAGTTATATTATATACTATTAATAGCTTGTTTGGCAGGATTTATTTATTTATTATATCACCTATATTATCCCGAAAGCAATAAGTATTCGGTGTGTATTATCAAGAATATTTTAGGATTTCCCTGTCCTTCTTGTGGCTCAACACGTGCGATACAACTATTATTTAAAGCCGATTTTATAGGCTCTTTAGCAATGAATCCATTCGGAATAATAATAAGTGCAATTCTAATTCTTTTGCCTTTTTGGATTGTAATTGATTTGATTTTAAAAAAGGAAACTTTTTATACGTTTTACAATAAAATGGAATGCCTTTTGAAACAAAAAAAAATAGCCATTCCATTAATAATCTTAGTTATTTTAAATTGGATTTGGAACATCAATAAAGTAATATGATACAAGAAAACACCTTTGCTTATCAACCTTCAGAACACGAAAACGAAAAGGCATCCAACAGTTATTTAATGTCATTAGTGGCCGTTATTGCAGGACTACCTTTGCCAATTATCAATTTATTAGCTACGCTTTTCTTCTATTTAGCCAATCGAAAAAGTACTTTTTTTGTGCGTTGGCATTGCACACAAGCCTTGCTTTCGCAAGCTATTTTATTGTTTGCTAACAGTTATAGTTTTTGGTGGACGATTTCCATTATTTTTTCGGATGAAAAAGTTTCGAATTACTACTTTGCCTATTTATTTACCGTGATTTTTTTCAATATATTAGAAATTATTTCGACCGTTTATTGTGCAATTCAAACTAGAAAAGGTAAACATGTTGAAGTTTTCTTTTTTGGAAATGTGACTAACTTAATCTGTAAATCGTAATGGTAAAGAAAATAGTACTCCCAGGAATTATAATTCTAATAGGCTTTTTCGGGCTGTTTTTAGTTCTTTCACAAGTAGATTTTGTTTCTTACTTTCATGTTAAAGAAATTCGAAGTTCTTCAGAAAATAAAATTGGAGATTTAATTTGGGAAGAAATCTCATCAACAAGCGATGAGATTTCTAACGATTCAATTACAAAAACTTTACATAAATTAATAACCCCTATTTGCGATAAAAACAACATCGAAAAAGATTCTCTAAAAATTCATATTGTAGTAAATGAAGATATAAACGCCTTCGCTTTACCCGATAATCATTTAGTGGTTTTTACTGGATTAATCAAAGAATGTAAAAATCAAGAAGCATTACAAGGAGTCTTAGGGCACGAAATTGCTCATATTGCGAACAATCATGTAATGAAAAAACTTTCTAAAGAAATTGGATTATCGGTTTTGCTTTCTGCTACTACGGGCGGAAAAGGTAGTGCTATTGTAAAAGAAATTCTAAAATCGTTGTCGTCATCCGCTTATGACAGATCGTTAGAAAAAGAAGCGGATATGGCAAGCGTAGATTATCTCTTGAAAGCCGACATCAACCCCGAACCTTTCGCAGATTTTATGTTTGAATTAGCCCAACAAAAAGACCTCTCTGACAGTTTATATTGGATTTCTTCTCATCCTGAATCAGAAGAACGTGCCAAGTATATTTTGGAGTATTTGAAAGATAAAAAGTATAAAAAAAACCCAACAATTTCAGAAATTAATTGGGATAACTATAAAAAATTAGTTGCCGAAAAAACAAAATAATTTAGATTAAATTCATAAATCAAATTTCTCCTTTTTCAGCAAGTTTACGTTCTAATTCTGCTTGAAATTCTTCCATAACTGGCTTTACGGTACTATCTGGAATATCAGAAATCCTAATGTACATTAATCCATCAACGGCATTATTAAATAAAGGATCAACGTTAAAGGCAACAACACGCGCATTTTGCTTGATATACTTTTTTATTAAAACTGGCAATCGCAAAGATCCCGGTTCTAATTCGTCAATTATTTTGTCAAATTTATTCAAATCAGATTCGGCTTCGTTGAAAACAAAATCCTTATCGGCATCTTTCAGCTTTACTTTAAAAGCCTTTTTGGGATGAATGTATTGCGCAATATAGGGGTCATAGAAATTAGATTTCATAAATTCAATCATCAAAGATTTTGAAAAATCCGAAAATTGATTGCTAATACTAACTCCTCCAAGCAAGAATTTATGCTCTGGAAATCGCAATGTTGTATGAATAATTCCTTTCCAAAGCAGGAAAAGAGGCATTGGTTTTTGTTGGTATTCTTTGATGATAAAAGCGCGGCCCATTTCTACAGATTTTTGCATCATATCATGTAATTCGGGTTCAAATCGGAAAAGTTCGTTCAAATAAAATCCTTCAATTCCATGTTTTGGATAAATTTCTGAACCCAATCCCATTCTATAAGCCCCAGCAATTTTTTTAACAGCTTCATCCCACAAAAACATGTGATGGTAATATTTATCGTATTTATCAATATCTATAGATTCATTTGTTCCTTCGCCAACTTCTCTAAAAGTAATTTCTCGTAAACGTCCAATTTCATGGAGAATACTTGGGATTTTAGAAGCTTCGGCAAAAAAAACTTCATAATTTTTACTTTGTAATAATCGGCAGTCAGCGGATCGTAATGCATCAACTTCCAAAATCATATTTTCTTCACATGCGCCAGTTACAATTTGTTTTGGGCCTTTTTTAGGAAGTTTTAAATTTGTCGTTTGTAAAAAAGGTGTTTCCTTTTGAAATGGTTTTGCCAACATATAGGTTTTTCGGCGTAAAAATTCCGAATATTCCTCAATGGATTTATGCTCATTTTGTTCGTTTACGGAAATTGGCTTCCCAATTCTAACTTTTATAACCCTGTCCTTTTGAGAAAAGAGTTCAGAAGGCAATTTTGCTGTTCGAAGCTTATCATCAATCTTGGATAAAAAATAAAATAATTTACTGTTTTTAGCATGAAAATAAATAGGAATAACAGGAACTTGTGCTTTTCGAATTACTTTTATTACCCCTTCTTCCCAAGGTTTATCAACCACTAATTTTCCGTCTTTATAGGTAGAGACTTCTCCCGCAGGAAAAATCCCTAAAGGTTTCCCGTCTCTCAAATGACGTAATGTTTCCTTAATTCCAACCACACTAGATTTGACGTCTTTGTGGTTTTCAAAAGGATTCACGGGCATTATATATTTTTTAAGGGGTTCAATTCTATGTAAAAGAAAATTCGCTATTATCTTAAAATTAGGTTCTCGTTCGAGCATTAATTTCAATAATAAAGCCCCGTCAATTCCTCCTAAAGGATGATTTGAAATAGTAATATAAGCCCCTTCTTTTGGTAAACGTTTTAAATCTTCTTCTGGAATTTCAAATTTAATTTCTAAATCATTTAAGATGGCATTTAAAAACGGGACATCCTTCAAATGTTTGTTTCTATCGTAAACTTTATTTAGGGTAGATATTTTTAAAGCCTTCATTAGTAACCATCCTGAAAAAGTACCTAAAACTCCGTACTTATCAATATTTATTGCTTTAGCAACTTCCTTTGCGGTAACTAAACCCATTTATAATTTTAATTTAAAACGAAAAACAAAGATAAGAAAATTCTCCTATTAACAACGAAAATGAATTTCGATTTTCTTTGTGTTTTCTGTATTGTACGTTCAAGTTTTTTATTACTTTTGGAAATATAAATTTGAATTAAAAGAATGAAAATTATTTCCTATAATGTAAATGGAATTCGAGCTGCCATTGCAAAAGGTTTTATCGAATGGTTGCAAAATGCAAATCCAGATTTAATTTGCCTTCAGGAGATAAAAGCTAACGAAGACCAAGTGCCGGTTTCTGATATTAAAAAGGCCGGATACCCATTTCAATATTATTATCCCGCAACTAAAAAAGGATATAGTGGCGTGGCTATTTTATCGAAAATAAAGCCCAACAAAGTGGTTTTTGGAACAGGAATTTCACACATGGATTTTGAGGGAAGAAACCTTCGTGTTGATTTTAATGATGTTTCGGTAATGAGTTTATATTTGCCGTCAGGCACAAATAGTGACCGTTTGGATCATAAATTTATGTTTATGGAGGATTTTCAAAATTATATCGATACTTTGAAAAATGAAATTCCGAATTTGGTAATTTGTGGCGATTACAACATTTGCCATCAGGCAATTGATATTCATGATCCAATTCGCAACGCAAAAGTTTCAGGATTTTTACCCGAAGAACGTTTGTGGTTGGACACATTTATGAAAACCGGATTCATTGATAGCTTCCGATTTTTTAACAAACAACCCAATCAATTCAGTTGGTGGAGTTACAGAGCAGGTTCCCGTGGCAATAATAAAGGATGGCGAATTGATTATTGTTTGGTAAGCGATACTTTGAAAGACAAACTCAAAAGAGCCTTAATTTTGCCAGAAGCAAAACATTCTGACCATTGTCCCGTTTTAGTTGAATTAAAATAATATTAATAACCCTTATAAAAATATTAAAATGATTAAAAAAATCACATTAGGAATAGTAGTTATCGCTTTATCGGCATCATGCGTGTCAAAAAAAGTTTTTAACGAATTAGAAACAAAATTCGCTGATTTAAAAAAAGAAAATAGAAGAACTGCGGATTTAAATGACAGTATTACCAAGGCTAAAAGCAAACTCGATTTAGATTATTCTTCCTTAAAAAAAGATTATGATAAAACTAAAGCCGAACGTGATAAATTGTCCATTGATTTCGCTGCAGCAGATAAAAATTTGAAAACGTTACAGGCGTCTTATAATGCTTTGGAGAAAAATAGCGATGAATCTTTGAAAGAAAACATGGCTAAAAACCGAGAATTATTAGCACAATTAGAAGCTAAAGAAAAAGCATTGGCTTCCGAAAAAGAGCGTTTAAATAAACTAAGCGCCGATTTGAAAAAAGGTACCGACCGAGTAAATGAACTTGAAAGTATTATGGCAGCCAAAGAAGCCGCAATGAAAAAACTGAAAGACGCCTTGTCAAAATCATTGAAAGCATTTGAAGGGAAAGGACTTACTGTCAACCAAAGAGACGGAAAGGTATATGTTTCTATGGAAAACAAGTTGCTTTTTGAATCAGGAAGTTGGGCTGTGGGTTCAGAAGGAAAAAAAGCCGTAGTTGCTGTTGGAACCGTTTTGGCGCAAAATCCAGACATTGCTGTTTTGATCGAAGGACATACCGACAATGATAAATTTGGCGGTGCTGTTGGGCAAATTGAAAACAATTGGGATCTTTCTACAAAAAGAGCCACTGCAATTGTGAACATTTTATCAGAAAACAAAATTGTTAAAAAAGAGAATTTAACTGCTGCAGGAAGAGGTGAGTTTGCTCCTTTAATGAGCAATGATAATCCAGAAGGAAAAGCAAAAAACCGTAGAATTGAAATTATTTTGACTCCAAAATTAGATGAAATTTCTAAAATGTTGAATGATTTGTAGGAAGGTTAAAAGTAAGAAAAAGTTCAAAAGATTCAGAGTGTTATGCTTTGACCCTTTTTTATAGCTTTTTTGGGGTTGCCCTCGTCTAGGTAATTCCAGGGAACGAAGTATTCTTTCGTAAAAACTCGGCCGGGAATTTCTAAAAGT
The DNA here is from genome assembly GCA_009693635.1 of Flavobacteriaceae bacterium. Lineage (GTDB taxonomy): Bacteria > Bacteroidota > Bacteroidia > Flavobacteriales > Flavobacteriaceae > Flavobacterium. The sequence goes on along the minus strand of SHWW01000003.1, from coordinate 22,437 downwards.
CCTTGACAAGTTCCCCTTAGCTACACTGTAGTATTAATCTTGCCCTCATCGGGGAATATACGTTTCATTTTTTTATAAATTTAGTTTCACAAACAACATAGTATTCACTATAAAATTTTAAGTATTTTTATAAAAAATTAAATCCTTGAGAACCCAAGAAATTACTACAATCCCCGAAATGCTCGCTCAATATGAAATGCTATTGCATTTATATTCAAACTTCACTATAGAAAAATATGAGGCCTATCTCAATGAAATGGTCCCTTTCAATTATAAACAATTGGCGGTTTTTGAAGATGATAAATGTGTGGCATTAACAGGATTTTGGTCTGGAACCAAACTTTGGTCTGGAAAATACATAGAAATCGACAATTTTATTGTTCACCCTAATTATCGCTCCAAAGGTTACGGAAAAGTAATGACCGATTACATAGATAATAAAGCAAAAGAAACCAGCTGTTCCATGATTGTTCTTGATGCATTCTCGGGTAATTTCAAAGCACATCGGTTTTACTACAACCAAGGATTTGTTCCAAAAGGATTTCATTTTTTGAAAATTTTAAATGAAACCGGACTTTCATAAATTGAAAAATATGAAAAAAAAAATAAACCCCCTTTTACTTTTATTGGTTTTTAATTTACTAGCTTTTTGCGCTACAAAAGAAAATAGTAAAGCCCCTTTCACACAAGAAATTGCGTCTATATCTTTTGAAAAATGGACTGGCGGAAGAAGGGAAACGGGAAGTGGAACAAAAGTTAGCATCAAATTTAATAAACCACTCCAAAAAAATATTCATCTTAAAAAAATCTATTTTCAAAATCAAGAAACAGAAATTTTGAAAGAAAATGAAACAAAGTATAGCGCAAGTTTTCATTCCAATGCCTTATATCAGGAATATCATTCGTCAGATATAGCCTCTAAAAATTTTAATTTAAAAGACAATGAGGCCGTAATTGAATATCAAAATCACAACAAAACTTATTTTTATAAATGTAGTAATATCAAAGAAATACCAATGATTATTTATGAATAGGCAAAAACTGCCGAAAAATACTTATTTTTGTTACTTTACAAATCCTAAGAAATAAAATTGAGCATTTATAAAAGTATTTTCAAACAAACTGCCATTTATGGCCTCGCAACGGTTTTACCGCGTATGTTCAGCTTTTTGTTAGTTCCGCTTTACACTGATTTACTCCCAAAAGCAGCCTACGGAAAAGTAACAATTATTTTTGCTTGGATGATTTTTTTCAACGTGATTTTGGCGTACGGAATGGAAACCACTTTCTTCAGGTTTTACAACAGTGAAACCAATAAAAAAGCAGTAATAGAAACCACCACAGTTTCCATATTTTGGTCAACGCTACTCTTTCTTTTTCCAACTTTATTACTAAAAAATTACCTGGCCGAATTATCAGGAATCGATGTGCAGTATATCATTTATACTATTTGGATTTTAGTCTTAGACGCATTAGTTATAATGCCTTTTTCAAAACTAAGAGCCAATCAAAAACCAATTATTTATGCAATAATAAAAATAGGAAACGTAGTGGTGAACCTCTCTTTTAGTATTTTCTTTCTAATCTATTTGCCCAAAATTGCTCAAGCAAATCCTGATAGTTTTTTGGGGTCTTTATACACCGAAAATTTTGAAGTTGGCTATATTTTTGTTTCCAATATCATAGCAAGTTTGTTAACATTTATAGCGCTTTCGCCGAATTATTTTCACGTAAATTGGCAGTTCGATTTCAATCTTTGGAAACGAATGATGCGCTACGGATTGCCCATTATGATCGCAGGAATTGCCTTTGCCATCAACGAACAATTCGATAAAATCTTATTGGGAAAATTACTCCCCCCCAATATCGCCGAAGCCGAAGTAGGGGTATATTCCGCCTGTTACAAACTCGGATTATTCATGGTTTTGTTCCGAACAGCTTATACTTTAGGAATTGAACCCTTCTTTTTTAGTCACTCAAAAAACGAAAATGCCACTGAAACGTATGCCAAAATAACAAAATATTTCGTGATTTTTGGGTCGTTTATTTTGTTGTCCGTAATCGTTTTTGCGGATATTTTAAAATATTTTATGATTCGAGATCCGTCCTATTGGGATGCTATGAAAGTGGTTCCGCTGATCATTTTGGCAAACTTTTTCCTCGGAATTTATACCAATTTATCCGTATGGTACAAACTCATTGACAAAACCTATATTGGAGCCTACATTTCTATCATCGGAGCAGTCGTGACGCTGGTTTTAAACTTTTTATTAATCCCAACAATGAGCTATTACGGATCTGCAATCGCCACAATTGCAGCCTATGGAACAATGATGAGTATTTCCTATTTTCTAGGAAATAAATACTATCCCATTCCCTACGACATCAAAAAAATCTGCTGTTACTTAGGATTATCAATCCTATTTTCCATAATTTCATTCTATTATTTCCGCGAAAATTACTTCATCGGAATCCCTTTATTGTTCGCATTTATGTATTTTATATACCACAACGAAAAAGAAACATTGAACAAAATTTTAAAACGTAAAAATAATTAGACGCTATTTCTAGCTATCCGCTATATCTGTTGTGGCGAACCCCACCACAAGAGGATCTCACTACTGTCTGGGCTAAAAAACACTAAGTACTAACAAGCTATATTTTGTTCCAAATCAAGAAAACATGAAGATAAACATCATTAACAAATCACAACATGAATTACCAAATTACGAAACCATTGCCTCGGCAGGAATGGATTTGCGTGCCAATTTATCCGAATCTATAGCCTTAAATCCATTGGAAAGAACCATTGTAAAAACAGGAATTTTTATAGAATTGCCAATTGGTTTTGAAGCGCAAGTTCGTCCAAGAAGCGGATTGGCTGCCAAAAAAGGAATCACAGTTCTCAATTCACCAGGAACCGTTGACGCCGATTATCGAGGAGAAATTGGAGTAATTTTAGTAAATTTATCCCCTGAAGTTTTCATTATCGAAAACGGAGAAAGAATCGCACAACTCATCATCGCACAACACGAACGCGCAGAATGGGTTGAAGTCAAAGAATTGTCTGAAACTTTAAGAGGAAAAGGAGGTTTCGGAAGTACGGGAGTAAAATAAAAACATTCTATAATTTAATATTTCAATAAAAAAGAAAATATGAAAATAATCGTACCTATGGCAGGTCGTGGTTCCCGCCTTCGCCCACACACATTAACAATTCCAAAACCACTAATTCCAATTGCAGGAAAACCAATTGTACATCGATTAGTTGAAGATATTGCAGGTGTTTTAAATCAAAGCATCGAAGAAGTAGCTTTTATCATTCACGAAAGTTTTGGAAAAAAGGTTGAAGAAGAATTAATTGCAATTGCTCAAAAACTAGGAGCAAAAGGCACTATTTATTATCAAAATGAAGCTTTAGGAACAGGTCACGCAATTATGTGTGCCAAAGATTCTTTGAGTGGGCCTGCTGTTATTGCTTATGCAGACACATTAATACGTGCCGACTTTGAATTGGAAGCAACAGCAGATAGTGTTATTTGGGTAAAACAAGTTGATCGCCCCGAAGAATTTGGGGTAATTAGCCTTAACGAAGCCAATGAAATAACTGAATTAGTAGAAAAACCAAAAGAATTTATTTCAGATTTAGCGGTTATTGGAATATACTATTTCAAAGAGGTTGCTGTTTTAAAAACAGAACTTCAAGCCGTTCTAGACAACAACATAATTCACGGTGGCGAATATCAAATCAACGACGGAATTAAACAAATGATGGCAAAAGGCATGAAATTTGTCCCTGGAAAAGTTGAAGAATGGATGGATTGTGGAAACAAAAATGTAACCGTTGAAACCAACTCAAGAATGTTGAGTTTCTTGCATAACGATGGAGAAAATTTAGTTTCAACTTCTGTAAATTCAGAAAACAGTACCATTATTCAACCTTGTTATATAGGTGAAAATGTGACCTTAAAAAACGCGACGGTTGGTCCAAATGTTTCTTTAGGAAGTGGATGTTTAGTAGAAAACACAACATTAAAAAATAGCTTAGTACAAAACCATTCTACAATAAAAAATGCCAACTTAGACAACGCAATGATTGGAAGTTACGCCAGTTTTGACGGAAATTTCACAAGTATTAGTATCGGAGATTACTCAGTTTTAGAATAAATAAAAAAATGAAAAAGTCAGTTTTTATATTCCTTTTTTATCTTTTGCTTTACAATTCAACTTCGCTTTTGGCGCAAATTGAGCCCGAAGATGTTGCGTTGGCAAAAGACGATTTTCAAGATTCATTCTTTGAATCTTTAAAACAAAAAGGAATTGAAAATTATGATAAAGCCATTGTTGAATTAGAAAAATGTCTCAAAATTCAACCCGAAAATTCCACAATTTATTTTGAATTAGGAAAAAATTATTTAGCACAAAAGGAATATAAAAAAGCATACAATTCTTTTGAGAGTGCTACAAAAATTGATTCTAAAAACAGATGGTTTTGGGTTGGAATGTACGATGTTTGTTACGAAACCAAAGATTTTGAAAAAGCAATTCCAATTGTGCTAAAATTGGTTCAATACAAAAAAGAATACAAAGAAGAATTGGTTTCATTGTATATGAATACACAACAATTTGACAAAGCATTGGATTTGATAAATGAGTTGAACGATGCCGTTGGGAAATTGGAATTACGAGAGAATTATAAAGCCCAAATTCTTCGTGATCCAAAATATCAGAGTTCGGAGCGCATTAATTTATTGGAACAAATCAAGAAAAATCCGAAGGAAGAATCGAATTATGTTTCCTTGATTTTTTTATACAATGAAAACAACCAAGAAGAAAAAGCACAGGAAATTGCTAAGAAATTAGAAATTGCAATTCCAAATTCTGATTGGGCACAAGTGAGTTTGTTTGAATTATATTTAAATAATAATGAAGGGGAAAATGTTGTAAAAGCAATGAATTTTGTTTTGGGAAGTCCAAAAATTGATAGCAAAATCAAACATAGAATATTGAATGAATTCATTCTATTTATAAGTAACAAACCACAATTTGATGGAAATTTAGAAAAAGCAGTTTCTTACTTTGAAGACGATAAAGCCGTTCAAGTTGCTAAAGAATTAGGAAAATTCTATCACAATAAAAAAAACTGGGACAAAGCCATACGATTCTATGAAATGCAAACCCATAAAAACCGAGATGATATAGAAACGGCATTACTTTTATTAGAATGTTATACTGAAAAAGGTCAATATGACGTTATAGAAAAGAAAACGGATGCCTTGTTACAAATTTATCCAACACAACCGCAGTTTTATTACTACTCAGGATTGGCATTAAATCAAAAAGGAGCATTTAAAAAAGCAAAAGAAATACTTGAAACAGGATTGGATTTTATAATTGAGAATCCAGAATTGGAAATAAATTTCGACATACAATTAGGAGAATCCTTCAATGGATTAGGTGATTTGAAGAAGAAAGAATTTTATTTCACTAAAGCTGAAAATGCTTTAAAACAAAAAAAATAATGAAAAAATATATTGGTTTAGCTTCAATTTTAGCTTTGTTTTCTTGTACTGCCAAAAGGAATTTGGTTGCAGAAATCGTTGCTAATAAGAAGCTAACGTCTGAAAAAATAATAGAAAACCATTACAATGATAAAATGAGTTTTTCTACTTTATATATCAAATCGAGTGCGAGTTATAAAGACGATAAACAATCGCAAAATGTAACGGCAGAAATTAAACTTAAGAAAGATGAAAAAATATTAATTAGTATTCGTTTTCTTGGAATTACAATGGCGAAAGCTTTAATCACGCCAGACAAAGTTAAATATTATGAGAAAATAAATAGGAGTTATTTCGAAGGAAATTATGCCGCTTTAAGCCAATGGTTGGGGACCGATTTAGATTTTCATAAGGTTCAAAATATGCTAATTGGAGAATCATTTGATGATTTGAAAATTGGAAAGTACGTTACCACTTTAGAAGATAAATTATATAAATTATCAACTAATTCTAATACTGGAATTAATAAGATATTCTACTTGGGAACTGATAATTTTTTGGTTAAAAAACAAGAGATTTCACAATCAGCTCAAGGCCGAATGTTGCTAGTGAGTTATCCCGAACGCAAAGAAGCTTCGGGAGCATTCTTGCCCCTGCGAATCTCCATTGAAGCCATTCAAAACTCAGGGAAAACAAATATTAATATCAATTATAATTCAGTTTCTTTTAATGAAGACCTTTCTTTTCCGTATTCTGTTCCAGAATCGTACAAACGAGTTTTTATTAATTAGATTTGCATAAATATAGCTCCAATATGTCAAAATTTATCTTTAGTTTATTAATTATCTTTATGACTTCTTCCATTTGTGGTCAGGAAGATCAGCAACAAAAATTGGAAGAACGTAAGGCTCAAATCCAAAGAGAAATTCAAGAAAATGAAGAATTGCTTCAAGAAACCAAGAAAAAAGAAAAATCAGTTGCTAAGATAATTGTAATTCAGTCAAGTAAAATAAAACTTAAAGAAAAATTAATTAATACTACAGAAAAACAAACCAAATTGCTTAGTAATGATATGTATATTAATCAGTTGCAAATAAATCGACTCAAAAGAGAATTAGAAATTCTTAAAGAAGATTATGCTGGAATGATTGTTAAATCATATAAAAGTCGATCCGAACAAAGTCGTGCGATGTTTTTGTTGTCGTCAGAAAATTTCTTGCAAGCATATAAAAGAGCACAATATATGAAGCAATATGCAAGTTACAGAAAAACCCAAGGATTTGAAATAAAAGCCAAATCTGAGGAGCTTACTGTTTTTAACGGAAAATTAGTAGTTCAAAAAACCGCCAAACAAAAACTGATTGAAGAAAATGAAAAAGAGCGTTTGGCGCTTCAGAAAGAAAAAAAAGAGCAAGAAATTTTAGTAAATTCTATTAAAAAAGATAAGAAGAAAATTATTGCTGAAATCAAGAAAAAGCAACAAGAAACAAGAGCTATCGATCAAAAAATAGAAAGATTAATTAGGGAAGCTATTGCGGAAGCCAATAGAAAAGCAGCGGAAGCCAATAAAAGAGCAGCAGATGCAAATAGAAAAGCATCTCCTAGCAATACCAAAATTCCAACCAAGGAAGCAGTTGTTGCTGAAACAAAAGCAATAGAATCTTCTTCAAAAATTGTTTTAACAACAGAAGGAAAAATCATTGCAGATAATTTTAAAGCCAATAAAGGAAGATTGCCATGGCCTGTTGAAAAAGCAAGCGTTTATTCTGCTTATGGCGAACACGCGCATCCTGAATTTAAATCTTTAACAATAAAAAATAGCGGCGTAGATATTGAAACCGAGAAAGGGGCAAATGCAAGAGCTGTTTTTGGAGGAATTGTAACTAGCGTTATGGTTTTCTCGCCTGTAAATACAACGGTTATGATTCAACACGGAGATTTTTTCACAGTGTATCAAAATTTGAGCTCGGTTTCTGTTAGTAAAGGAGATAAAGTTTTTATAAAACAAACTATTGGAAGAGTTAGAACCAATGGCGATAATGGAAAAACAATTATAAAATTCACAATTTCTCAAAACACAACATATTTTAACCCAATCGGATGGCTATCAAGTCATTGACGCCCTCTCTCCCCCCCCCTTTATTTTAGATAAACAACGCTTTTAATTCAGTAGCTTCGTTAGGACTCATTTTTCCAGCCAACACTAAACTTAATTGTTTTCTTCTCAAAGCAGCATCAAAACGAACTTTTTCTAATTCTGTTTCAGGGATAATTGAGGGTACTTCAACAGGTCGTCCAGAATCATCAACAGCAACAAAAGTATAAATAGCTTCATTAGCTTTACTTCTAATTCCGGTTTCACGGTCTTCAATCCAAACATCTATATAAATTTCCATAGAACTTTTGAAACTTCTGGAAACTTTGGCTTCAACTGTAACTACGCTTCCAAGAGGGATTGCTCTATTAAACGCAACGTGATTTACTGAGGCTGTAACAGCAATTCTTCGGGAATGTCTTCGAGCTGAAATGCTTGCGGCTCTATCCATTCTTGCTAATAATTCTCCCCCGAAAAGATTGTTTAACGGATTTGTCTCACTCGGTAAAACCAAATCGGTTAAAACGGTCAAAGACTCTGAAGGGTGTTTTGGTTGCATGATTTTTTTTACAAAGGTACTTACGCCACATAAAAAATCCGGTTAATATTGGGATTTTTTATTTATATTTCATCAATTAACAACCAGGCATCTGGATTTTGAGTTTTTCGTATTTTGACTCTTTCCTTTTGTGCTTCTTCAAATGTTGAATAACTCCCATAAAGTACAGGAAATAAGCCGTGATTATTTGGAGTTAATCTTCTTGCTTTAAATCCTTCTTTACGTAATTTTTGATATATTCTTTCTGCATTTTCTTCGACTCTAAATGAACCAGCAACAACGTGGTAAGGCATTTTTTCTTCCTTAACTGTTAAAGTTACAGTTGGTAATGGACTTTCAATAAAAAATGTAGCTTTTTGAATTTTATTTTGTACTTGTTCTTGCACTACTTTTTCTACAAATAAAGTATCAGCGGCAACTTTATCTTCATATAATTTAATGCCCATAATTCCCGAAAACGACAACGATAAAACTATAATTGCTGCATATTTTAAATAGGTGCGTCCTTGATTTTTCTCAGCAATCAATTGAATAACTTCATTATCTTCAAAAGTTTCAAAAACATGTTGAAGCACTTCTCTTTTAATTACAGGAGCAATTATTGAACTTAAACCAAAAGAATGTGACAAATAATTAGGTTGTTCAAAAGGAGAAAAAATAATATTTTTTTCTGAATTTAATGAAAGTTCCCCAATATTTTTTAATGCAATTGTGTTTTCAAATTGCAATTCATTTTTCCACTTTGCAACTTCAATTTCGATGGAGGCAACTGCAGTTTCATAAGTGCTTTTCTCGTTCTGGGCAATATGATTTGCTAATAATCCATCATTATTTTTTAAAAAGGAATTGAATGAAATCAATTTCTTAGGCGGATAGAATCCATTCGTATTTTCGTGACATTGGGCCGATTGAATTTCGGTCAAAAAAGCACCAAAGCCGGGAATCGTAACACATTGATACCGATATAAAAGCTGAGAGATATAAAGTTCTATATTCATATTAACAAAGTTATACAATCAAAATAGTTATCAAAATTTTATTCCCGTTTTTTATTAACAATTTACAAAAAAATGCATACATTTCAATTTCAAATATTTGCCATGAACGAAAATGAATTATTATACCTATTGGCCTTACAAAAAGTAGAAGGAGTTGGCGATATTGTTGCAAAAAAACTACTTTCCCACTGCGGAAATGCTGAAGCTATTTTCAAAACCAAGTCGTCACAATTATCTTCAATTGATGGAATTGGTATTATTTTACTTTCCAAGTTAAAAAATAAAACCATTTTTGAAAAAGCGGAAGCAGAATTAAAATTTATAAAAAATAACGAAATCAATGTTGCTTTTTTTCAAGACGATAACTATCCTGAACATTTAAAACATTGTATTGACGGCCCGCTTTTATTATTCACTTCAGGAAATATTGATTTAAAAACAAGAAAAATAATTAGTATTGTTGGAACACGGCAAATTACTTCTTACGGAACCGAATTCTGTAAAAAATTAATTTCCGATTTAGCGCCTTTAAATCCAATAATCGTAAGTGGTTTTGCTTATGGCGTTGATATCGTTGCGCATCAAGCCGCAATGGAACACGATTTACAAACTATTGGAGTAGTTGCTCACGGTTTAGACCAAATTTATCCAAGTGTTCATAAAAAATATGTTGAAAAAATGCGAAAAAATGGCGGTTTTATGACTGAATTTTGGAGTGGGACCAATCCTGAAAAAGAAAATTTTGTAAAACGAAATCGAATTGTTGCTGGAATGTCAGAAGCTACAATTGTCATTGAATCTGCTGATAAGGGCGGTTCTTTAATCACTGCAAATTTAGCCAATGATTACAATCGGGATGTTTTTGCAGTTCCAGGAAGAACATCCGATAAATTCAGTCAAGGATGTAATAATTTAATTAAAACTCAAAGAGCTAATTTGCTGACAAGCGCAGCGGATATTGTATATATTTTAAATTGGGACATTGAAGGAATTGCTTCGAATTCTCGCAATGGTAAAAAAACAGTTCAAAAACAATTATTTGTGACTTTGGAAAATGACGAACAAAAAATATACGATTACCTTCTAAAATCAGGGAAGAAAATCCTTGATATTATTGCATTAGAATGTGATTTCCCAATTTATAAAATATCCAGCATTTTATTAAATATGGAATTAAAAGGGGCTATTCGTCCTTTACCAGGAAAATTATTTGAAGCAATTTAGACACTAAACCCTAATTTTTCTCTGACTTTTTGCAAAACGCCATTAGCAATAGCTTTGGCTTTTTCGGCACCTTGAAATAATTCGTGATCAATTTTTGGCAAATTATTCATATAGTAATTGTATTTCTCACGCTCGGTTTTAAATTTCACGATAATTAATTCAAACAAGTCTTGTTTGGCGTGACCATAACCATAATCAGCGGTTGCATTAGCATAATTAGAAATCATTTTTTCGATTTGATTCTCATTGGCTAATAATTTATAAATGGCAAAAATATTACACGTTTCAGTATTTTTGGGTGCTTCTAAAGGAGTGCTATCACTTTCAATTCCCATAATTTGTTTTCGTAAAGTCTTGTCATCTAAAAATATATTGATGATATTATTCGCAGATTTACTCATTTTTCCACCATTCGTTCCAGGAACATATTTGGTGTCTTCTTGAATATACGATTCTGGCAAAACGAAAGTTTCCCCCATTTGATGATTAAAACGAGCCGCAACATCTCGAGTAATTTCAATGTGCTGCAATTGATCTTTTCCAACAGGCACAAATTCGGCATCATACAACAAAATATCAGCTGCCATAAGCATTGGGTAAGAAAATAATCCTGCATTTACATCCTCTAAACGATCTGCCTTATCTTTGAAAGAATGTGCTAATGTCAATCTTTGAAAAGGGAAAAAGCAACTCAAATACCAAGATAATTCTGCCGTTTGTGGCACATCAGATTGACGATAAAAAATTACCTTTTTGGCGTTCAATCCACACGCCAGCCATACAGCAGCAGTGCTATATGTATTTGCTCTTAAAGTTGCGCTGTCTTTTATTTGAGTGATAGAATGTAAATCGGCAATAAAAAGGAATGATTCGTGTTCAGGTTTATTCGACAATTCAATCGCCGGAATTATTGCCCCCAATAAATTCCCTAAATGCGGGGTTCCTGTGCTTTGTATGCCTGTTAAAATCTTTGACATTGTTTTTTTATTTATTGCAAAGTTAACCCTTTGTATTAAAAATAATAGCTAATTGTGTATTTTTGATGATATGAAATTAATAAAAAACATTTTTTTTCTTCTTTGGCGGATTTGGTTTTACATAATTATAGGGATTCCTATCATTATAATGTCCCCATTTCTTGTAATTTCTATACTCAAAGAAAAGTGGTACCCTTATTTTTTTATAATGGCTAGAATTTGGGCGAAAATAATTCTTTTCGGAACTGGTTTTTATTATAAAATTGAACGGGAGCAAGAAATGGAAGTAAATAAAAGTTATATGCTGGTTGCCAATCACACCTCAATGACGGATATTATGTTGATGCTTGTGGTTTCAAAATATCCGTTTGTATTTGTTGGAAAAAAAGAATTATCAAAGATCCCATTATTCGGGTTTTTTTACAAACGCACTTGTATTTTAGTTGATAGGAGTAGTTCGAGAAGCCGAATGGAAGTTTTTAATCGGGCTCAAAAAAGATTAAATCAAGGATTGAGTATTTGTATTTTTCCTGAAGGCGGAGTTCCCTCTGATGAATCTATTATCTTGGACGATTTCAAAGATGGTGCGTTTCGATTGGCAATTGAACATCAAATTCCAATTGTGCCAATAACTTTTGCAGATAACAAAAAAAGAATGTCCTATACTTTTTTCAGTGGAAGTCTCGGAATTATGAGAACAAAAGTTCATCCTTTTATTTATACAACTGGAAAAAAGATTGAAAACAAAAAAGAAATTCGAGAAGTTAAAGAGTGTGCTTGGTTAATAATTCACAAGCAGCTTTTAGAATATAACAAATAAAAAACTGCTCAATTTCTTGAACAGTTTCTGAATTTAAGGGTTATTTTCTTTAATTCTATCTTTAATTTTTTGTTCCAATTCCTCTGCCATTTCAGGATTGTCTTTGATTAACAATTTTACCGCATCGCGACCCTGTCCTAATTTTGTTTCTCCAAAACTGAACCAAGAACCTGCTTTTTTGATAATTTCAAACTCAACTGCTAAATCCAATATTTCGCCGGTTTTAGATATTCCTTCACCGTACATAATGTCAAATTCTGCTACTTTAAAAGGCGGCGCCACTTTATTTTTTACGACTTTCACTTTTGTTCTATTACCAATAACATTGTCGCCATCTTTTATTTGAGTAGAACGTCTAATATCCAACCTTACAGAAGCATAAAACTTCAAGGCATTTCCTCCTGTAGTTGTTTCTGGATTACCAAACATAACTCCAATTTTTTCTCTCAACTGATTAATAAAGAAAACTGTACAATTTGTTTTGCTAATAGTTCCAGTTAATTTTCTTAAGGCTTGTGACATCAAACGGGCATGTAATCCCATTTTTGAATCACCCATTTCACCTTCAATTTCACTTTTTGGAGTCAAAGCAGCAACGGAGTCAATTACTACAATATCAATTGCGCCAGAACGAATTAAATTCTCCGCAATTTCAAGTGCTTGTTCCCCATTATCAGGTTGCGAAATGATTAAATTTTCAATGTCAACCCCTAATTTTTCTGCATAAGTTCTGTCAAAAGCGTGTTCTGCATCAATAAAAGCTGCAATTCCTCCTGCTTTTTGAGCTTCTGCAATTGCGTGCAATGTTAAGGTTGTTTTTCCCGATGATTCTGGCCCATATATTTCTATAACTCTTCCTCTTGGATAACCATTTACTCCTAATGCTAAATCGAGCCCTAAAGAACCCGAAGAGATCGTTTCCACTTCTTCAACTGCTTTATCGCCCATTTTCATTACGGTTCCCTTTCCGTAGGTTTTATCTAATTTATCTAATGTAAGTTGAAGGGCTTTTAACTTGGCTTCTTTTTCTGGATTTGCTTTTTCTTTGTCCGAACTCATCTTTACTTTATTTAGTTTCACTTATTTTTAGTAAAAATAGTTCTTTTTTCTGAAGTTCCAAGAAGTGTTTTAATAAAGAATTGTCTGTTTGTAAAAAAACCCACTAGAAAATAAATATTTTGTACTTTTAACCGCAATTACAAAGCAATGGAAAAAATAATATCGTATCCAATATCAATAATAAGCTTACTCTTGTTTTTGCTAACCATAATTATTTTTCATCCAATTCAGTGGATTTGTTTGAATTTATTTGGATACCAAGCCCATAAAAAGAGTGTAGATTATCTCAATTTTATACTTTTGCGAATTGGACATTTATTAGGAACCCGCTATAAAATTGAAAATAGAGAATTAATTCCCAAAGGAGTCCCAATAATTTTTGTGGCAAATCATCAAAGTTTATATGACATTATAGGAATAATTTGGTTTTTGAGAAAATTCCATCCTAAATTTGTAAGCAAGAAAGAATTGGGAAAAGGAATCCCTAGTATTTCATATAATTTAAACCACGGTGGTTCTGTATTAATTGATAGAAATGACTCAAAACAAGCCGTCTCAGTAATTAAAGAATTATCACAATATATTGAGATAACAAATCGGTCAGCTGTAATTTTTCCTGAAGGAACTAGGTCTAAAACTGGAAAGCCAAAAGAATTTGCTAAAAGCGGTTTAAAAATTCTTTGTAAATACGCTCCTTCTGCATTTGTTGTTCCAATAACGATAAACAATTCATGGAAATTTGTTAAATTTGGTTTTTTGCCTTACGGTCTTGGAAATCGTATTACCTTTACAGCTCATAATGCGATTTCTGTTAGGGCTCCTGATATTGAGGATTTAATAAATAAAGTTGAAAAAATTATAATTCAAAATATAAATAAATAAATTGATTTGATGGTTTTGAGGAATTAAAACTATAAGTCTAAACTCTAAATTAATTATGTCTATAAAAAACATGCGTCTTGAAGTGATGCAATTTCTAGAAAAAAATGTTGATACTTTTGTTGATCAATATTTAATTCCTGTTGAAAAAATTTGGCAACCTACCGATTTTTTACCTAATTCTCAATCGGAAAATTTTTATGAAGAAGTTAAAGAATTACGAGAAATTGCAAAAGATTTACCTTACGATTTCTGGGTAACTTTAGTGGGGGATACTATTACCGAAGAAGCTTTGCCAACTTATGAATCATGGTTAATGGATGTTGAGGGAATTGATCAAGTGGAAGCTAACGGCTGGTCAAAATGGATTCGTCAATGGACTGGAGAAGAAAATCGTCATGGAGATTTATTGAGTAAATATCTATATTTATCGGGTCGCGTAAATATGCGTGAAGTTGAAATGACTACGCAACATTTGATTAATGATGGTTTCGATATAGGAACAGGAAGAGATCCGTACAAGAACTTTGTTTATACAAGCTTCCAGGAGTTAGCGACTTATGTTTCTCACAATAGAGTTGCGCAATTAGCAAAAACGTATGGCGATAATAAATTATCTAAGATTTGCAAAATGATTGCAGGCGATGAAATGCGTCACCACCATGCCTATAGCGAATTTGTAAATCGTATTTTTAAAGTTGACCCAAGCGAAATGATGTTAGCTTTTCAATATATGATGAAACAAAAAATCGTTATGCCAGCACAATTTTTGAGAGAATCTGGAGAAAAAATGAGTTCGGCATTTGAACATTTTTCAGATTCTGCACAAAGAATTGGAGTTTACACAGCTAGTGATTATGTGGATATTATGCAAAAATTAATCGAAAAATGGGAAATTGATAAAATTTCAAATTTAACAGATGAAGCCGAAAAAGCAAGAGATTATTTGATGAAATTACCGGGAAGAATGATGAAAATTTCAGAAAGATTAATCATTCCGCAAGAATCTCAAATTTTCAAATGGGTAGAGCCAGCAAGAATTTAAATCAGTACTAAATATAATTTTTAAATGTTGAGTTTTAAGTATGTCTTTGAAACTCAACATTTTTTATTTAAATAAGCTCCCTATGATAACCCCAGATGTAATTAACGCAACAATTAAATTTGTAAAGCAAGAACTTGAAAATGCTGAAGGAGGACACGATTGGTTTCATATTCAAAGGGTTTATAAAAATTCATTGTTAATTGCGAATGATGAACATTGTGATATTTTAGTGGTAAAATTAGGGGCATTACTTCACGATATTGCCGATAGTAAATTTTATACCGGCGACGAAACTTTGGGGCCAAAAAAAGCAAGATTGTTTTTAGAAAATGAAAATGTTTCTGAAAATACGATTGTTCACGTTATCAATATTATCGAAAATATTTCCTTCAAAGGCGGAAACGAAATCAAAAACTTTCACTCATTAGAGCTTGGTATTATTCAAGATGCCGATCGTTTAGACGCTATTGGCGCCATCGGAATAGCAAGAACTTTCAATTATGGGGGATTTAAAAACAGATCGTTATACAATCCAAATATCGCTCCAAATCTAAACATGAGTAAGGAAGAATATAAAAATTCGGAGGCGCCAACAATCAATCATTTCTATGAAAAATTGTTGCTTTTGAAAGATAAAATGAATACTAAAACTGGAAAAGAAATTGCAATTAAAAGACATCATTTTATGGAATCCTTTTTATCGCAATTTTATGCCGAATGGGATGGGAAAAAATAAAATTGTATTTCTATAACCCTTTAAAATCCGGCTTTCTTTTTTCTAAAAAAGCGGTTGTTCCTTCCTTGAAATCTTCTGTTCCAAAGCATTTCCCAAATGCCTCAATTTCTGTTTTATACCCATTTACGCCGTCTTTAAAATTGGCATTAATTGCTTTAATCGCTTGGCTAATAGCTATTGGCGAATTTCTTGCTATTTTTTGTCCAATGCCATTACAGAATTCTAAAAGGTCTGCTTGAGGCACAACATAATTTACTAAACCGTACACTTTTGCTTCATCCGCAGTTAACATTCCCGCCGACATAATCATTTCCATTGCCTTCCCTTTTCCGACCAATTGCGGTAATCTTTGCGTACCTCCGTAACCTGGAATTAAGCCCAGTGAAACTTCTGGCAATCCCATTTTTGCGTTTTCAGAAGCAACTCTAAAATGACAAGACATTGCCAATTCTAATCCTCCTCCAAGTGCAAATCCATTTACTGCGGCAATTACTGGCGTTCCTAAATTTTCGATAAAATCAAATAAAAGCTTCTGTCCTTGCTCTGCTAATTCAGCTCCTTCCGTTGTGGAAAAATTAGCAAATTCAGAAATATCGGCGCCCGCAACAAACGCCTTGTCGCCACTTCCAGTTAGAATTATTACTCGAACTTCATTATTTTTTTCTAATGTTTTAAAGGCTTCGTGCAATTCTAAAATGGTAGCTTTATTCAATGCATTCAATTTTGTTGGGCGATTAATCGAAATGATTGCGCTATTTAGTTCTGTAGCTACTAAAATATTTTCGTAATTCATTTTTATGATTTTATGAGTTAATTATTGGAAGCGAAACGGTAAATGTTGCGCCTTTTCCAAATTCTGTTTCAAAGGTAATTGTTCCTTTATAATTTTCTATTATGTTTTTAATAATTCCCAATCCTAATCCCATTCCGCTATTTTTTGTTGTGAATTTAGGCTCAAATATCCGATCAATATTTTCAGGTTCAATACCAATTCCATTGTCTTTTACAAGTATTAAAACATTATTTTCTTTTTTTCTAACCGAAACCAATATTGATTTTTCAATTTGATTTTCAGGAATTGATTGAATGGCATTTTTTACTAAATTGGTAATCACACGAATCAATTGTGCACGATCCATTTTTGAAATTATGACTTTTTCTTCGCTTTCAAAAACAATATATTCTTCGTTGAAAATATCAAGCGTCAACTCAACAACATTTACCACATTTAGCGTTTCATTTTGTTGTGCTGGCATCGATGCAAAATTTGAAAATGCAGATGCTACTGAACTCATCGTATCAATTTGCTGAATTAAAGTTTTAGAATAATCGTTTAGTTTTTGTTTCAGATCAGGATCATTTGCGTCAAATTTTCGTTGGAAACTTTGCACCGTTAATCGCATTGGCGTAAGCGGATTTTTAATTTCGTGGGCTACCTGTTTTGCCATTTCTCGCCACGCTTCTTCCCGCTCACTTTGTGCTAATTTTATAGCACTTTCTTCCAATTCATCAACCATTCCGTTATAAGCTTTTATCAACAAATTGATTTCCTTGCTATTAGCCTCTAAGACAATTTTTTCATTTTTCTGATCTAAACTCGTGTCTCTCAATTTATCGGAAATTGTCTTTAATGATTTTGTAATATAAGTTGAAAGAAAATAAGCCAATCCAAAAGCAATTAACAACATAAATGCATAAACTTGCCCTAATCGTATTAAGAAATTTTGAAGTTCGGTTTCATAAAAACTATCATCTTCCACATACGGAATATTCAAAATTCCGAGCGGTTTAAATTTTTCGTCTTTAATTATACTATAAGAAGAACGGTTTTTTACGCCGTCAATATTTTTAATGTCAACATATCTTTTTTCGATAGAAGATTGTACCAATTTCAATATGTATTTTGGAACTGGAGGTGCAATGGTATCAACAGAAAATGAGGCTTTTGATGATTTTAATAACTTTCCGTCCAATCCAAAAATATTGATTTCTAATCCGTGAATTTGAGATAATTCGTGAATTTTATCTTTAAAAATCAAGTCTAAATTATTGGTTGAAAGGGGATACGTTGTATTGGAAAGAACATAATTTATGTGCTCATTTATGGCTATTTCTTTCCGTTCTAAACGTTCTTGATGGTATTCTTTGGATTCATTTTTAAATTGAATTATTGAAATGGAGGCCATTAAAACAGAAGCAATCAAAACCAATACAATCATCGATAGGAAAATCCTAGTTCGAAGTGAAAGCATTGACATTTTAAAGCTCATATAAAAGTGTTCAGAAATTAGTAATCAGTGTTCAGAAGCAGTTTCGGTATTTCGTTCAGGCCTAATAACTGAACTCTGTAAGCTGATTACTGTTCACTATTTAGTTCTCGAATTCGTTTGTAAATTTTGAATCCTAACATTATTGTAATCGAAAAAATAAAGATTCCGAGAACGCCATAAATCCAATTGACAGCATTTTTTTGAATGACCAAAAACACTACTGCAAACAAAATTAAGGTTGCCCCTTCATTCCACAAACGCATAAAATTTGAGGTGTGTTTTACTTCTCCTTTTTGCAATTGCAGATACATTTGATGGCACTTGAAATGATATAAATATAATAATAAAACAAACACTAACTTTACCCGCATCCAAGGCATTAATAACCAAGCTTTTCCAATATCTGTAAAAAACAGCATCCAAAAAGCAAAAATACCGGTCAATATAGCACTTGGCCACGTGATAATGTACCACAATCGATAGGTCATTATCTTATATTGTTTTTGCAATATTTCTTTTTCAGGAGAAGGCTTGTTGTGGGCTTCAATTTGGTAAACAAAAAGGCGGACAATATAGAAAAGACCCGCAAACCAGGTGATTACAAAGATAAGGTGAAGCGATTTTAGGTAGTTGTATAGTTCCATTTATAAAATGCTATAAATTTTTTGTCCAATCATTAATCCAATTTCCAACCGTTTGACACCAATCATCACTATCGTTCAAACAAGCAATAGCCATGAAATTTTCACCACCGTGTTCTATAAATTCGTGTTTGGCCTCCATGGCAATTTCTTCCAATGTTTCCAAGCAATCCGACACAAATGCAGGGGTTACAACCGCCAAGTTCTTAATCCCTTTTTCGGGCATTTTGTTCACTTCCACATCGGTATAAGGCGTCAACCATTTGTCTCCCGCTAAGCGCGATTGAAACGTTTGACTGTATTTACCTTCTGGAATACCTAAATATTTCACAACCTGTTTTGTAGTTTCATAACACTGGTGACGGTAACAAAATTCATGAGCTGGCGAAGGCGTATTGCAGCATGAACCATCAATTTTGCAATGTGATTTTGTAATATCGGTTTTGCGAATATGACGTTCCGGAATCCCGTGATACGAGAATAATAAATGATCATAATCGTAGTTCCCCAAATGCTTTTTGATAGAATTTCCCAAGCTCGAAATATAATCTGGTTTGTTATAAAATGCAGGAACAATCCTGAATTTCATCTCAGGAAAATATTTTTTTCTGTGCTCTTCGGCCAATTCTAAAATGGTAGTTGTAGAAGCCATTGCGTGTTGCGGATACAAAGGAAACAACAAAACTTCATCCACCCCTTTGTCTTTCAACTCCTGCAACCCTTTTAGGATTGACATTTTTCCGTAACGCATAGCCAATGAAATAGGAGTTGAAGTTTGATCCTGAACTTTCTTCTGCATTCTCTTCGAAATCACTACCAATGGCGACCCTTCTTCCCACCAAATTTTTGCGTAAGCGGCAGCTGATTTTTTTGGTCTTGTTTGTAAAATAATTCCCCGAACTAATAAAGCTCGCAATAAAAACGGAACATCAATCACGTATTTATCCATTAAAAACTCATCCAAATAGGGCTTAACATCTTTTGCGGTTGGACTTTCTGGAGAACCTAAATTGACTAATAATACACCTTTCATTTTATTTATTTTTTGCGTAAAAGTAATTCAAACTTACTTTTTATTATTTGCGATTAACTATTTTTTAATGCTTGTTCACAATCAATTTGATGTGATTATGTATTTGGATTAATTGCCATCAGATATTTTTTTGGTGTGGTGGCAAATTTCTTTTTGAAAGCGGCAATAAAATGACTTCCTGTGCTGTAGCCAATTTTCAAACCTACTTCATTTACATTATAGGAACCACTATCGAGTAATTTTCTGGCGCAATCCATTTTGTAATCAAACAAAAATCCATAAACAGTATCACCATAAATTTGTTTGAAACCCATTTTTAATTTCTTTAAATTCAATCCTACTTGGTCTGCTAATTCTTGTAACCCTGGCGGTTCTGCCATATTTGCAATTACAATTTCCTTAGCTTTTTTAATTTTCATTACATTTTCCTCATCTATTAAAAACGGACATTGCTCGGCATCTGGATCTTCGGAGCGATTAAAATACAAACTCAATAATTCGTATCCTTTTCCTTTATAATATAGGTTTTTAATATTTGGATGTAAATTATAATGAAACAATTGGCTTAATACAATCGCCATTGAAGGGCTAATATCAGTTTCATTATAATATTTTTTATCCTGATTTTCACCACTCAAAAAAGGAATATAACTGGCTTCTGTTGAAAATAAAGCGTGGAATTTTTTGATAGAAATTATCACCGAAATCACCCAAGTTTGAGGTTCTAATATTAAATTTAACGGCAATTCTTTCTGAGGATTATAAAGTAACAACGATTTTTCTTCTTTCAAATCTAATGTGTAATTCCCTTGATTAAAAATAAATTTTGCTTTTCCTTTTATGCCAAAATGAAATTGAATAAGTCCTTGACTTATTTGTTTTTCCACTTGAAAAGTTTCGTTTTCATCGTTTTGAAAGCGAATTAGAATAAAATCATCTTCAATTTTTATAACTTCTTGAGAACCCATAGCGGTATTTTTTTATTAAAAAAGAAATAATAACAATGCCGTTTAATTTAGAACAACTCTAAATAGCTAATGCACAAGCATCATATTTCATTACAAAAATAAGTAATAATACACAAAAGTAACGATTTAGAACCACAAATTCTCATAGCGACACAAATAGTCCTTTAAGCGTTGTTTTTATAAAAACTATAATTATAATTTTGTACCACTTTATGGAAAGTGAATATATGACAAATAATCAATCGAAACAGCTCTATTTTTATTCTGTGGGTTTAAGCTATAAAAAAGCAGACGCTGAGATTAGAGGAAAATTCAGTTTAGACGCTGATGCAAAAACACGTTTACTTAAACAAGCTAAATTAGAGGGGATTGAAAGTTTGATTGTGACTTCTACTTGCAACAGAACTGAAATATACGGTTTTGCAGAACATCCATTTCAATTGATAAAATTAATCTGCGAAAATAGTAACGGAACTGTTGAATCTTTTCAAGAAGTTGGTTTTATTTATAAAGGTCAAGAAGCCATAAATCATATTTTTCAAGTAGGAACAGGGTTAGACAGCCAAATTCTTGGGGATTTTGAAATCATTAGCCAACTTAAATTAAGTTTTTCTGAGTCAAGATCATTTGGATTAATAAATACCTATTTAGATCGATTAGTAAATTCGGTGATTCAAGCCAGTAAAAAAATTAAAACCGATACCGAAATCAGTTCTGGAGCAACATCCGTTTCTTTTGCATCCGTTCAATATATTATTAAAAATGTTGAGAATATTGGAAACAAAAATATTCTGCTTTTTGGAACAGGAAAAATCGGAAGAAACACGTGTGAAAATTTAGTAAAACACACTAAAAACGAACAAATTACTCTAATTAATCGTACCAAAGACAAAGCAGAAAAATTAGCAGGAAAATTGAATTTAATAGTCAAAGATTATGCAGAATTGCACCTTGAACTTCAAAAAGCTGATGTTGTTGTAGTGGCAACTGGCGCTCAAAATCCTACCATTGATAAAGCAATTTTGAATTTGAAAAAACCAATTTTAATTCTAGATTTATCAATCCCAAAAAATGTACACGAAAATGTAAAGGATTTGGAAGGCGTTACTTTAATTCACATGGATCATTTATCACAAATGACCGATGATACTTTGGAACGAAGAAAACAACATATTCCTGCTGCCGAAGCAATTATTGAAGACATCAAAATGGAATTTAATATTTGGATGAATGGCCGTAAACATGCGCCAACAATCCAAGCTTTGAAAGCAAAATTAAATGGCATCGCTTCCAACGAACTAAATATTCAACGAAAAAAACTATCTAATTTTGATGAAGAACAAGCAGAATTAATTAGTAGTCGAATCATTCAAAAAATCACGAATCATTTTGCAAGCCACTTGAAAGATGAAAACACATCAGTAGATGAAAGTATTGATTTTATTGAAAAAGTTTTTCAAATTGGGCAACAATTACCTGTAAAAACAACCTCGTTGATTGAAGAAAAATACAAAATTACATTATCCTAAATAACCTAAAATTAGCAAGGATTAAAAACATAGTGAATGGCTCAAAAAGTGATACGCATCGGGACTCGTGATAGTGAATTAGCACTTTGGCAAGCACGTACAA
>SHWW01000048.1 GCA_009693635.1 Flavobacteriaceae bacterium | reverse complement strand
TATTTGTCTGGGGTTGCGTGAGGGACGGAAGTGGAAATCCTTTGTGAAGCAACGCGGAACAAAGATTGAAACGGACTGCCCGACCCTTGTGGTCACGCCCAAATTATTATTTTAATTTTTGCAAATACATATTTACAACATTGTCTAATCCCAGATATAGCCCTTCACATATTAGGGCGTGGCCAATAGAAACTTCGAGTAAATTGGGGATGTTTTGCTTGAAAAAATGAATATTCTCCAAACTCAAATCGTGCCCTGCATTGATTCCTAATTGCAATTCGTTTGCCAAATTTGCGGCGGCAACATAAGGAGCAATTCCGTTTTTATTTCCCAAATCGTATTCGTGGGCAAAACTTTCAGTATATAATTCGATTCTTTCTGTTCCAATAATTGCAGCGCCTTGAATCATTTCCAGGGTTGGATCTACAAAAATAGAAGTTCTAATTCCGTTTCTTTGAAATTCTTGCACAATTTCCTTTAGAAAATCCTTGTGTTTAATGGTGTTCCAACCCGCATTTGAAGTAATTGCATCATCGGCATCGGGGACCAAAGTTACTTGAGTTGGTTTAATTTCTAATACTAAATCGATGAAATTACGTTCTGGATTTCCTTCGATATTGTATTCGGTGTAAACAATTTCCTTCAAATCGTGGGCATCTTGATAGCGAATATGACGTTCATTTGGCCGTGGATGAATTGTAATTCCTTGAGCCCCAAATTTTTGTATGTCTTTTGCAACTTTCAATAAATCTGGAACATTTCCCCCACGTGCATTTCGTAATGTGGCAATTTTGTTAATATTTACGCTTAATTTTGTCATTGAATTATTATATAAATTGAATTATTATAAATTCTTGACAAAAATACAAAGTAAAACAAGTTGATTTGTGCTAAATTTTGATTATTTTGCAGTCGGTTAAATATTAAACCTTTATGTTAGAAATTACCGAGTATATTAACAATGATTTTAAGGCAATTGACAGTTTGGATGGCATCGAAACTGTGAAAGATTTCTTTGATGAAATTCATTTTTCCCACTTTCCAGTGGTTGAAGAAGGAGTCTATATTGGTAGTATTGCCTCTGACGATTTGGAAACTTTTGATTCAGACAAAAAAATTATCGATTATCGCTATGCTTTGGGTGGATTTTTTGCAAGAACAAGTATGTTTTGGATTGATGTTTTGGAAATTTTTGCTCGAAACAATACTAATCTGATTCCCGTTCTTGATAATCTAAACAAATATGTTGGTTATTATGAAATTACCGATGTTATAAAAAATTTCTATGAAACGCCTTTTGTAAATGAAGTTGGTGGTATTATAATTGTTGAAAAACCAATCCTTGATTTCTCGATGAGTCAAGCGGTTCAAATAGTAGAGAGCAACGAAGGAAAGATTTTAGGGTTGTATATTTCTGGAACCACAACTGATACAATTCAAGTTACAATTAAGATTGTTTTGGGAGGAATGAATGAGATAATCCAGTCTTTTAGACGCTATGGTTTTGAAATTATTTCCGAACATAAAGAAGATACTTATCTTACGAATTTGAAAGAACGATCCGATTATTTGGATAAATATTTAAATATGTAAATCTATTTTTACAAGTTATAATTATTAAAAATGAAAGTAGCGATTTACGGGCAATATTATCAAAACAGTACGGAACCAATTATCCGAGATATTTTTGTTTTTTTTAATGAAAATAATGTTGAAATGGTTATTGAACATGAGTTTCTAAAGCTTTTATATGACAAGAAAATTGTTAAAAAAGAATATAAAACGTTTCATTCCTATAAAGAATTAGATTCGAGTTTTGATATTATGATAAGCATTGGTGGAGATGGAACCATTTTGAGAGCTGCTACATTAGTTCGTGATTCCGGTATTCCAATTTTGGGAATAAACGCTGGGAGATTAGGGTTTTTGGCAATGGTTCAAAAAGAAGAAATCTCACAGTTTCTTCAATTTGTGATTGAAAAAAAATACACCATTTCCGAAAGAAGCTTAATTAGTTTGTCCAGTTTTCCTAAAATTTCAGAGATTGAAAATATTAATTTTGCAATGAATGAAATTTCTGTAAGTCGAAAAGACACTACTTCCATGATTACTATTGAAACCTATTTAGACGGTGAATTTTTAAATTCATATTGGGCAGATGGATTGATAATTGCAACGCCTACAGGTTCTACAGGATATTCTATGAGTTGTGGTGGTCCTATTTTAACACCAAATGTTGCCAGTCTTGTAATTACTCCAATTGCACCTCATAATTTAAACGCAAGACCATTAGTAATTCCAGACGACACTGAAATTCGTCTTAAAATATCGGGACGAGAAGAACAATATTTGGTTTCATTAGATTCCAGAATTGCATCGGTGAAAAACGAATCGATATTGACCATTAAGAAAACCCCTTTCAAAATTAAAATGGTTGAAATTCACGAAGAAACATTTTTCAAAACCCTACGCAACAAACTGCTATGGGGAGAAGACAAGAGAAATTAATTTTTTTTCCTGATTATATACTACAATACTTCTAATTGCGTTTTTTAACCATACTCAGTTGATAGAAAATCAATTGTTTTAATAAATGCAAATATAATTTTAACAGAAATGTCTAATACATTCCTTATTCCTATTCATAATTGTTATATTTGCAAGCTATTTTCAAAAACCAATGAATAGAATTTGGATATTTCTTTTTTTTCTTAATAGCTTCACTGTTATGAATGCCCAAATTCACGAAATTGGAGTATTTGCTGGAGGTAGTAATTACATTGGAGATATTGGTCCAACAACCTTCGTCGCTCCTAATGAATTGGCTTTTGGTTTATTATACAAATGGAATAAAAGTCCACGACATTCATGGAGATTTTCATATACGCAAGCCAAAATAACATCAAAAGATAGTGAAGCAAATTCTCCCGGAAGAACACAAAGAGGATATAATTTTGAAAATAACATAAAAGAAGTATCTTTAGGGCTTGAATTTAATTTTTTTGATTTCAATTTACATGAATTTATACCAAAAATAACTCCTTACATACATAGTGGTTTAAGTTATTTTGCTTATGATGAAAAATTTTATATCAATGGAAAACAAAAAACAGATTACACTAATGGATCCTTCGCAATACCTATGACAATAGGAATAAAATCAAATGTATTAGACCATTTAATTTTAGCATTTGAAGTTGGATCAAGGTATGCAATGACCGATAATTTGGATGGAAGTAATCCAAAAAATAAAAATTTAGCGCCATTAAAATTTGGAGATATAAATAGTAAAGATTGGTATGTTTTTTCAGGATTTACAATTACGTATACTTTTGGGAATAAACCATGTTATTGTGTAAATAAATGAATTTAATAGATAAGATTAATATAGATAACTTACCCAAACATCTTGCAATCATTATGGATGGCAATGGGCGTTGGGCGAAACAAAAAGGGTATTTGCGTGCATTGGGTCATGAAAATGGCACCAAATCGGTTCGTGAAGTAGTTGAAACCTGTGCAAAATTGGGCATTGAAAACCTAACATTATACGCTTTTTCTACGGAAAATTGGAATAGACCCAAACCAGAAGTTAAGCTTTTAATGAATATCCTAATAAACTCATTAAAAGATGAACTTAAGACCTTAAATGACAATAACATAAGATTAAATTCTATTGGAAATCTTATATTATTGCCAAAATCAGCACAAAAGAAACTTCAAGAAGTAATTGAAACTACAAAAGACAATTCAAAAATGGTTTTAACATTGGCATTAAGTTATGGTTCAAGGGAAGAACTCTTAAATGTAGTTAAAAATATAGCTAATAAAGTTAAAAATAATATAATTTCAATAGACAGCATAGATGAATCAATTATAAATAAGCATCTTTACACGCAAGATTTACCTGACGTAGATTTATTAATAAGAACAAGTGGTGAATATAGAATTAGTAATTTCTTGCTTTGGCAAATAGCTTATGCTGAATTGTATTTCACAGATGTATTATGGCCAGATTTTAAAGAAACCGATTTATATGATGCTATCATTAGCTATCAAAAAAGGGAACGTAGGTTTGGAAAAACAAGTGAACAAATTAAATAAATTATTAGTGTTAAATAAAAGCATACAATTATTCTTTACGATTATATTATTCGTAAGTATTACACAGATAGCAGCGCAAGAGAGAGTTCCCTTTGATCAGGGAAAGAAATATATACTTAGTGATGTTGCTGTTACAGGAAAAATTAGTTTTAACAAGCAAACAGTTGTCACATTTGCGGGACTTGAAAAAGGTCAAAATATTACAGTTCCAGGAGAGGAAATTAGTAGTGCAATTAAAAAATTAGGAAAATTAGGCTTGTTTGGCGAAATTGATTTTTATGTAAATGAAATTAAAGGAGATAGCATTTTCCTTGAATTAAATATCAATGAACTTCCAAAACTTACAAATGTTAAATTTACAGGGATTAAAAAAAGTAAAATTGAAGAACTTATCAAGGAAAATAGCTTAACTGCTGGCAAAATAGTAAATGAAAACTTATTAACAACCACAAAAAATTATATAGAAAACAAGTATAAAAAAGATGGTTATTTTAATACTAAAGTTAATATTAATGTAGTTAACGACACTTCGGAAACCAATAGAGTGAAATTAGTTGTTGCAATTGATAAGGGAGATAAAATAAAGATTGGCGGTATAAATTTTATTGGAAGTTCTAAATTTTCTGATAAAAAACTTCGAAGCGCAATGTCTGACACAAAACAAAGAAATCCTATCAGAATATTGAAAGCTTCTAAATTCATCAAAGATAAATATAAAGGAGATTTAGTTAAAGTTATAGACAAGTACAAAGAAAAAGGGTTTCGTGATGCGAGAATAATATCTGATAGCGTGACTTTTAATAAGGAAAAAAATGACTTAACAATAAATGTAAATATTGAAGAAGGAAACAAATATTACTTCGGAAATATTAAGTTTTTAGGAAATACTGTTTATTCCGATCAAGGATTAAAAAGCATATTAGGCGTTAAAAAAGGAGATGTTTATAATGGCGTATTGCTTGAAAAAAGAATTGCAGATAAATCAAAACCAGACGGAGATGATATTACCAATTTATATCAAAATAATGGATACTTATTTTCTAATATTAATGCGGTAGAAGTAAAAACTGCAAATGATACTATTGATTTTGAAATTAGAGTAACTGAAGGCCCAATTGCATATTTTAATAAGATTACTGTTGTTGGAAATGATAAGACAAATGATGAAGTAATTTATCGGGAGTTACGAACAAAACCAGGTGAAAAATACAGTAAAGAAGACTTAGTAAGAACCATTCGCGAAATTGGACAATTAGGATTTTTTGACCCAGAAGCTATTGACCCAAAGTTCAAAAATGTAGATTCTTCTTCTGGAACAGTGGATATTGAATACAATCTAGTTGAAAAAGGATCAAGTCAAATTGAACTTCAAGGTGGTTATGGCGGCGGAGGTTTTATTGGAACTTTAGGGTTGTCTTTTAATAATTTTTCCATGAGAAATATATTTAATAAAGAAGCCTATAAGCCGTTGCCAATGGGAGATGGACAAAAAGTTTCTTTGAGATTACAAGGGAGTACGTATTTTCAGACCTATAGCATGTCGTTTTCTGAGCCTTGGTTTGGAAGTAAAAGACCCGTTCAATTTAACACTTCATTATCTTACAGTAAGCAGTTCTTAAATAATTACAGCACTGGATCCGTTGATAAAGACAAAAGCTTTAATATTCTTTCAGCTTCAATAGGCCTGGCTAAAAGATTAACAGTGCCTGATGATTCATTTGTACTTTCTAACGCAATTAGCTTCCAATATTATGATTTAAATAATTACAATACAGGATTGTTTACTTTTGGAAACGGATCATCACGAAACTTTGCTTATACTGTAGGTTTGAGTAGAAATAATAAAGGGGTAAATCCAATTTTTCCAACTTACGGTTCCGAATTTAGTGTTTCTGCAAAATTTACTCCTCCTTATTCCATGTTAAATAAAATAGATTATGCTAATTTAGGAAACGAAGAAGCATATAAATTAAAAAATATAGGAGCTGGATACTTTGATATAAATAACAATTGGGTTGGAACTGGGGATTATATCAAAACAGTAGATATTAATGGCCTAAGTGCACAAGTTAAAGCAGATAACTTTACTGAAGCCGATGTAGACCAATCAAAAGTAGACCAAAAAAAATACAACTGGTTGGAATATTATAAAATAAAGTTTAAAGCAGATTGGTTTACAAAAATATATGGTAAATTAGTGCTCCGTTCTCTAGGTGAATTTGGCTTTCTAGGTTCTTATAATAAAGACAGAGGATTAGTGCCTTTTGAAAGATTTTTTGTTGGTGGTGATGGATTAGCAAATTTTGCTTTAGACGGACGTGAAGTAATTGGTTTAAGAGGTTACCCAAATCAATCATTAACACCAACAGATAATAAAGGAGCTCAAAATGGGGCAACTGTTTATAATAAGTTTTCATTGGAATTAAGATACCCATTAACATTGAAATCTGCGGCGTCAATATACGCGCTTACATTTCTTGAAGGTGGTTCTGCATATAATTCATTTAAAAATTACAATCCGTTTATCCTTCAACGTTCAGCAGGATTTGGGATAAGAGTATTTATGCCTGCTTTTGGTTTATTAGGTATTGATTTTGGTTATGGATTTGATGCGCTACCTATTCAAGGGTTAACAAAACCCAATGGTTGGGAAACACACTTTATTATTGGTCAACAATTTTAATTTATGTATAAATTTTCTAATAAAATTGAGTTATGAGAAAACATTTTTTACTAATTTTGGCAAGTCTATTTACAAGTCTAACTTTTAGTCAAACTAAAGGCGTGAAAATTGGTTATATAGATATTGAATATATTTTACAAAATGTTCCTAGCTATACTGAAGCAAAAAACCAATTGGAACTTAAGGCACAAAAATGGAAACAAGAAATTGAGGTTAGAAATAATGAAATAACAAAACTTAAAGAAGCCTTAAAAGCAGAACAAGTTTTATTAACAAAAGAATTAATTGCTGAAAAACAAGAAGAAATTACTTTTCAGGAAAAAGAACTTTTAGATTATAATCAAAAAAGATTTGGCCCAAACGGAGATTTAATTATACAAAAAGGGGTATTAGTTAAACCTATACAAGATCAAATTTTTACAATAGTACAAGATCTTGCTGATTCTAAAAAATATGATTTTATTTTTGACAAATCATCAGATTTAACAATGCTATTTGCATCCAAAAGATATGATATTAGCGATCTGGTTTTAAGGACATTAAATAGAGCAGAACAAAAAGAGCAACTAACTAAGAAACAGCTTAAATTACAACAAGAAAAAGATGCAAAAGACGATGCTATAAGAGAAAATCCTGAAATACTCGAAAGACAAAAAATTCTTGATGATAAAAAATTAGCAAGAGAAAAATTACTTGCTGAGAAAAAAGCTGAGTCTAACGAAAAGAAGAGAATAGCTGAAGAAAACAGAAAAAAAGTAATTGACGAAAAAAAAGCTTTAAAATCTAGCCCTCCAACTTCAAATTTGAAAGATTCAATTGCTGCAAAAAAAGCAAATGAAAAGATGATAGTCGAAACAAACAAAAAAGCAGCAGCTGAAGCTAGGGCTAAAACCCTGGAAGAAAGGAAGAAAGAAATAGAAGATAGAAAGAAAAAAATTCTAGAAGACAGGGAAGCTGCAAAAAAAACTAGAGAAGAAAAATTAAAAGTAAAACCAATAAATTAATAATTAATACTAAAAATGATGAAACAATTAAAATGCTTATTAATAGCTACAATCTTTTTCTTAGGAGCAAATCTAGTTTCTGCACAATCTAAATCTGCACACGTAGAAGTAGGTGAAATTATGGCAAAAATGCCAGCAATCCTTGAAGCTCAAAAACAGTTAGAAAAATTGAGCATAGAATACCAAGCAGTATACAAAACTATGGGTGAGGAATTCCAAGCCAAAATTAAAAAATACGACGTTGAAGCAGTTAGTGTATCCGAAAAAATGAATATTGAACGTCAAAAAGAAATTCAAGATATGGAAAAAAGAATTCAAGAATATGCTCAAACAGCTCAAAAAGAATTACAAACAAAAGAAACAGATTTAATGAAACCTATACAAGAAAAAATTAGAGCAGCTATTCAAAAAGTAGGAAAGGCTAAAGGTTTCCAATATGTTCTAAATTCAGAAAGTCTTTTATTAGCTGACGGTCCAAACTTAACTGTTGATGTTAAGAAAGAATTAGGTTTCTAATATTTTATTTATAAAATATATAAAAACTGCTCAAAATATGAGCAGTTTTTTTTTACATTTGTTTCTATGATTAATACTAATCCGATTGGTTTGTTCGACTCAGGAATTGGAGGTACTTCCATTTGGAAAGCCATCCATCAATTAATGCCTAATGAAAACACCGTTTACCTCGCCGATAGCAAAAATGCACCTTACGGAATAAAATCTAAAGAGGAGATTATTGCGCTTAGTAAAAAAAATACTGAATTATTATTAGAAAATAATTGCAAAATAATTGTGGTAGCTTGCAATACCGCAACCACTAATGCCATTAAAGAACTTCGAGCATGTTATGATGTGCCTTTTATTGGAATTGAACCCGCAATTAAACCGGCGGCAACCCAATCAAAAACACAAACTATTGGTATTTTAGCCACAAGAGGAACTCTTAACAGTGAACTTTTTAATAAAACTGTTTCCTTTTATCAGGAAACCAATATTATTGAGCAAATAGGATATGGTTTGGTGGAATTAATAGAAAATGGTGAAATAAATTCCCCTAAAATGAAAGAACTTTTAGTTTCCTATTTAACGCCAATGATCGAAAAAAATATTGATTATTTGGTATTAGGTTGTAGCCATTATCCTTACTTGATACCGAAAATTAAACAAATTTTACCTAAATCAATACAAATAATAGATTCTGGTGAAGCAGTTGCTAAACAAACGCTAACAGTTTTGCAAAACAAAACTGGAATGAGTAATTTGGAAAAAGGCAAATATAAGTTTTATTCTAATATCGATCCGAAAGTGCTTAACGATATCCTGGGAAATAAATATCCTGTTTCAAAAAGAGCTTTTTAATTCTCCTCTTTAAACCAACTGGAATACATAATATAATTGTTTGAGATTCTCTCGATTTCACCAGCAAAATCAGATTGATCAATATCTTTAACCTTCTTAGCAGGAACTCCTGCCCAAATTGTCCCCGATGGTACAACCGTATTTTGAGTAATCACTGCACCAGCAGCAACTATAGAATTGCTTTCAATAACACAATTATCCATCACAATAGATCCCATTCCAATTAATACATTATCATGAATTGTACAACCATGAACAATCGCATTATGGCCTATTGAAACATTATTTCCAATAGTGGTTGGATGTTTTTGATAGGTACAATGCACGATCGCTCCGTCCTGAATGTTTACTTTGTTTCCAATTTTAATGAAATTTACATCCCCTCGAATAACTGCATTGAACCAAACACTACAAAAATTTCCAAAAGAAACATCACCAACTATAGTTGCATTTTCAGCAATATAACAATCCTCAGGGATAGAAGGATATTTTCCGTTTACAGATTTTATCAACATAGTTTTAAAAAAAATAGTCCCGACTTAATCGGGACTGAATATTTAATAAGATATTTAATTAATTGCAGGACAATTACAGTGATATTTTTCTGGCTCACAGAATAAATTCAAACCAATCGTAATTTGATGAAACCCGCGATTATCAAACTTAACAACTCCTAATAACTGTGAATAAGTATATGCAAACATGAAGTTTTTATAATTAACTCCTAGTATTGGACTCACGTATTGTAATTTTTGCTCTGCAATTCCATTCCCATTTATATACTGTGCACCATCAAGACTTCTTCGATAAGATAAACCTCCCCAAATTTTCCCACCTTCAAAATTTTTGTATCCTTTTAGGTTAAAATCAATCGAACTTTCCTTTGTTTTTTCAATAGTTTGAAACATAATTGAAGGTTCCCACAAAAAGGTATCTGCTTCTCCAAAAGAATATCCAGCACTTAAAATTACTTTTCTAAGATTATCGCTTTCATATTCAGTATAAATATTTCTCCTTGTTTCAACAACATTTTTAACAGTTAAATGAGAGAAAAATTCTAAATAATTATATGATGCTCCGATGTCAAAATTCATGTAAGATTCTTTTTGAATTATGGTTCCGTCAACAATTGGATCATAATTTCCTGAATTTCTAAATTGCGTTTCATCTAATTGACTTTGAATTAAAACTCCACTAATCCCAAAAGACAATTGGTTCAAATCAATATCATCTCTTGAAAACATCAAGTGATGTGCATAGGTAAATTTAACGCCTTTTTGAGAATGATACCCGTTTTTATCACTAAAAAGTATCATACCAACGCCCGATTTTTCATCCAGGCGACCATTAATACTTAGCGTTTGTAATTGAGGGGCATCTTCCTGTTCAAACCATTGCTTACGTGCCGTTAGCCTAATTTTAGTACAACTAGAAACCCCGGCCATTGAAGGATGAATTAAATAATAATTATCTGATAAATAATCTGAGTAAACTGCAACTCCTTCTTGAGAGTATAAAATTTGTGAAATAAATAGTAAAGCTAATATATACAATTTTTTAAAATTCATTTATATTTAATCTTTTATAAGGTGAAATATCTTTTATTATTTTAGGCTGTATTATTAAAAAATTATAATTTTTATATATTGAAAAACCTCATAACAAGGTAATTAATTTAAAAAAATGAAATTTAATTTATAATCCAAAACCTAAAGATTCTATATAATATAGTGTCCAAATATATAAATTTTTGTTTAATTAATCAAACGTAACCTAATATATTTAAAACAAAATGAGATTTAAAATAAAATGAAAAAGGTAATAAAAAAATCAATTTGCTTTTTTAACAAAAAAAATGGGCAATCCTTTTCTGAAATCAAAGCAAATTTAATTCAAATGATTTACCTTTGTAACTTCCAATTTAAGAAAATTAAAAGCATAAAAATGACAAAAATCATTATAAAAAGTACCCAAAATCCTGCAATTCTAAAATTTGAATTTCCCGATTTCATAACCCAAAATGAAAGTTTTGAGTTCAAAAATATTGACGAAGCAAAATCTTCTCCTCTCGCACAACAATTGTTCTACTTACCCTTTGTGAAAACTGTTTACATTTCTGGAAATTTCATCGCAATTGAACGCTACACAATAGTAGAATGGGAAGATGTTCAAGATGATGTTGCCGAACAAATTGAAGAATTTGTCAATATGGGAGGAATTATAATCACAGTTGACGAAAAAAAATCTAAGAAGCAACCCATCACCGTTTATGGTGAAACCACGCCAAATCCAGCAGCCCTAAAATTTGTCGTGAGCAAAATGTTGGCTAAAAATGCTATCGAATTCAAAAATATTGATGCTACAGCTGCCTCGCCATTAGCGAAAGCACTATTCAATTATTCGTATGTAAAAGAAGTATTCATTGATGAAAATTATATTTCTGTAACCAAATACGAAGTATACGAATGGAACGAAATCACTTTGGAATTGCGTTCGTTCATCAAGCAATTCATCGAAAATGGCGGTACCGTTTTAGACGAAACCCTATTGGTAAGGGATGCAAAACAAGAGAAACAACAAATTAAAAACTTTGATAGTTTAGACACTATATCGCAACAAATCATCAATATTTTAGAAGAATATGTAAAACCTGCCGTAGCTGCCGACGGCGGAAATATCCTGTTTGACTCCTACGATGAAAAAGAAAAACGGGTAAAAGTAATACTCCAAGGCGCTTGTAACGGATGCCCTTCCTCAACTTTCACTCTAAAAAGCGGCATCGAGAACATGCTAAAAGACATGCTAAAAGACGAAGACATAAAAGTAGAAGCTGTAAACGCATAATTTTTTATTAACAAATTAGCATTTTTCAAAATGCTTTTTTTATTTTTAGAAGCTATTTCCATCTATTCGCTACAATCCGTATTTTTGCTAGTGCCTCATAATTTGAAAGTGTTTATACTGCAAACGAAGTTTACAGAACTTCGATGAAAATAAAAATCAAGTGAAGTAATCTGGGCTAAGAAACATTCTATGAACGAACTAAATTCCGAAACTAGTCCCTATCTTTTGCAACACGCAAACAATCCTGTGCATTGGAAAGCATGGAACCTAAGTTCATTGTCCACAGCTCAAGAACATAACAAACTAATAATCGTTAGTATTGGTTATTCGGCTTGCCATTGGTGTCATGTTATGGAACACGAAAGCTTTGAAAATAATGAAGTAGCACAAATTATGAACCAACATTTCATCAACATCAAAGTGGATCGAGAAGAACGTCCCGATGTGGATGCGGTTTATATGAAAGCCATTCAAATAATGACAGGACGAGGTGGTTGGCCATTAAATATTGTGGCACTTCCCGATGGAAGACCCTTTTGGGGCGGCACCTATTTTCGAAAAGACGAATGGATGTCAGCGTTAGAAAAGTTACAGGAACTCTTCCAATCGCAACCCAAAAAAATGATTCAGTATGCCGAAAAATTACACCTAGGTATTGAAAGTTTAGGAATACCAAATGCTTTAATTTCATCGGAAGCTTTAAACCAAAATAGCATAGAACCCTTAATCGAAAAATGGATAAAAAGTTTCGATTTGGAATTTGGAGGAATGGCTCGCGCACCAAAATTTATGATGCCCAATAATTATAGGTTTCTATTACGATACGGTCATCAAAAACAAAATCAGGAAGTGTTGAATTTTGTTAATCTTACCCTTACAAAAATGGCTTTTGGGGGGCTTTTCGATACCATTGATGGGGGATTTTCTCGCTATTCGGTTGATATGAAATGGCACGTTCCTCACTTTGAAAAAATGCTTTATGACAACGGGCAATTGGTTTCATTATATGCTGACGCCTATAAACTATCAAAAAATCCTTTATTCAAAGAAGTATCTGAAAAAACACTACAGTTCGTTTCAAGAGAATTAATAAATGATGATAACGGATTTTATTGTGCACTAGACGCTGATAGTTTGAACAGTAATGGACATTTGGAAGAGGGTGCATTTTATGTTTGGAATCAAACCGATTTAGAAATAATCCCTAAAGAAGATTTCGGATTATTCAGTCAGGTTTTCAATATCAACGAATTAGGATATTGGGAAAATGACAATTACGTTCTGATTCAAAATCAAGAGCTTAAAAATATAGCAAATAGCAATAATTTGTCGCTTTCAAAATTGCAAACCAAGAAAAAAAATTGGGAAAAATTACTTTTTACTGAAAGAGAAAAAAGAAGCAAACCAAGATTAGACGACAAATCATTAACCTCTTGGAATGCCATAATGCTAATAGGTTTTATCGATGCTTATAAAGCTTTCGATAATGAAAAGTATTTGGAAATAGCATTGAAAAATGCAAATTTCATTATTGATAAATTGTGGATGCCAGAAGGGAATTTATTACACAACTACAAAAATGGAATCGCCAAAATTAATGGCTATTTAGAAGATTATTGTTTTGTGATTGAAGCTTTTATTGCGCTATATGAAGTGACCTTAGATGATAAATGGCTAAAACATTCTAAGCAATTAACAGACTATTGTTTCGATAATTTTTATGATGAAAAAACTGCTTTTTTTGCTTTTACTTCCAAAATTGACGCACCTCTTATTACTAATCATTTTGAAACTGAGGATAATGTAATTCCAGCATCCAATTCGGTAATGGCAAATAATTTATTTAAGTTGAGTAGCTATTTTCATAATCCCTATTATGAAAATATTTGCGAGAAAATGTTAAAAAAAATAATCCCAAACATTGATTACCCCTCGGCCTATTCTAATTGGCTGAATGTTCTAATGAATTATTCTGAACAACAAAAGGAATTGGGTATTTGCGGAAAAAATGCATTGGAATACCTGTCAAAAATAAATCAAGAATACCATCCTAATTTACTTCTTGCTGGAGCAAATAAAATCTCGGAATTGCCATTCCTAAAAGACCGGTTTATTGAAAATGAAATGTTGTTTTATGTATGCCAAAACCAAACCTGCCAGCTTCCGATATCAAATTTTAATGAGGTAATAAATAATATTTAATTCTACTTTTTTGAAGCCGTAATTATAAAGTCTTTTAAATAATGTGGCTCAAAGTAGGCCAAATCAACAAAATCTTTTTCTTGGAATTTCTTAAAACTCAATTGGCTCATTTCATTTGCAGAAGGATATACCATTTCATCGTGAAAAATAAAGTTTTTCCTTGTTAAAACAGTTTTTGCTTTCTCTAAACAATCGCCCACAAAGTGAATAGTTTGAGCGCTTTCTGAAAAAGATTCTTCTGTGATAATTTCCGCTTGAACCTTTCTAATTTTTTCTAATTTAGAATTAAAAATAGCTGAATACACTTCCATTCTTCGGGCATCAATCATTGGAATAATTAATCCTCTTGCAATTGTTAATTGTGAAGCCAAAACCTGCAAAGTATCAACAGCAATTAGTGGTAAATCCAATGCAAAACAAAGTCCTTTTGCTGCAGAAACTCCAATTCTCAAGCCAGTATAGGATCCTGGCCCTTGACTTACTGCAACTGCTGATAAATCTTTGGAAGTAAGCTGTAATTCATGCAAACATTCTTCAATGAAAACATGTAATTTTTCTGCGTGAGAATATCCTGCTTCAGCCATTTCTTTTAATAAAATGGTTTCCCCATCTTTTGCAATTGCAACAGAACAGTTTTTAGTAGCCGTTTCTAAATTGAGAATATAAGTCACTCGAAAAATTTGGTTTTATTTTTTTTCTGTTTTTTCAATTCCAGAACTGACTACGATTTTATCTCCTGAAATCAAGTCTTTTGTAACTGTGGTATAAGGCCCAATAATAATAACATCTCCTTTTTTGAGTCCGGAAAGCACCTCAATATTGGTATCGTCTTGAATTCCTGTTTTTATAATTCTGATTTTAGCTTTATCACCAACTTTCACAAATACACATTCAAATTTCTTATCACTTTTTGGAGCAATTTTATTTTCTTTATCTTTTGAATCTTCAACGACAATTTTTGAGGTTGCAGTAGTATCCGATTTTACAACAATGGAACTAATTGGCACGCCAATAACATTTTCTTTTCTAGTGGTAATAATATCAACAGTAGCTGTCATTCCTGGTCTAAATGGCGAATATGTTACTGGTTTTCCTTCTAA
>SHWW01000047.1 GCA_009693635.1 Flavobacteriaceae bacterium | reverse complement strand
AAAATGGGAAATATGAAAGACTTGGTGGGCATGATTCCAGGCGCAACAAAAGCAATGAAAGACGTGGAAATTGAAGATGATGCTTTTAAATATATAGAAGCCATTATTCATTCGATGACTCCAAAAGAAAGATCAAAACCAGCCCTAATCGATGTTAAAAGAAAAACCAGAATAGCAAAAGGTTCTGGAACTAAAATAGAACAGGTAAACCAATTGATGAAACAGTTTGATCAAATGAGCAAAATGATGAAAATGATGCAAGGACCTGGAGGAAAAAACATGATGAAGATGATGAGTGGAATGAAAGGAATGCAAGGAGGAATGCAAGGATAATTTTCATAAATTATCCGCTTTTAAAAATAAAATCAAAAGATTATCATATTAAGTTTTGATTTAAAGGTATTTAAAATTTTTAAATTATAATTTCGAACCTTAAACAAAAACGATGCAATTACTAGACGGGAAAAAAACATCTGAGGAAATTAAAAAAGAAATTGAAACCGAAGTGCAAAAAATGAAAGCTAACGGTCAGAAAGTGCCACATTTAGCTGCCGTTATTGTTGGTACTAATGGTGCAAGTTTGACTTATGTGGGAAGCAAAGTAAGATCTTGCGAACAAATCGGATTTGAATCTACATTAGTTTCTTTAGCTGAGGACATTTCAGAAACGGACTTACTTGCAAAAATTAAAGAACTAAATGAGGATGATAACTTAGATGGTTTTATCGTTCAATTGCCTTTGCCAAAACATATTGATGAGCATAAAATATTGTTGGCCATAAATCCTGATAAAGATGTAGATGGTTTTCATCCTGCTAATTTTGGAAAAATGGCCTTGGAAATGGAAACATTTTTACCAGCAACTCCTTATGGTATAATGGAACTGTTAGCACGTTACAACGTGGAAACTTCAGGCAAACATACTGTAGTTATCGGACGCAGCCATATTGTAGGAAGACCAATGAGCATTTTGATGAGTCGCAAAGGATATCCCGGCGATTCAACGGTAACACTCGCTCACAGCAGAACCAAAAACATTGAGGAATTTACAAAAAACGCCGATATTATAATTACCGCTTTAGGTGTTCCAAATTATCTTAAAGCAGATATGGTTAAGGATGGTGTTGTTGTTATCGACGTTGGTATTACTAGAGTGGAAGACGCTTCACATCCAAAAGGATATGTAATTACTGGCGATGTTGATTTTGATGAAGTTAGTAAAAAATCATCTTTTATTACACCCGTTCCCGGTGGAGTAGGGCCTATGACTATTGCTATGTTATTAAAAAACACGCTTTTGGCTAGGCAAATTAGAATGAAAAAATAAATCTTTAAATAGATATAAAGCAAAAACCCAAGACTTACATCTTGGGTTTTTGCTTAAATGTTTTTTATGCTCTAAAAATTCAGCTTTTAATATTTTTAAAAGAGCAGTTTTTTTTCCCGTTTTCGCAAAGCGAATCCGATTTATCAGCTATCTAAATTAATAATCCCCTCTTTTCTTAAATCTTGGATCCTCTCTTTTGATGAATTCGGTTTTTCTTATCGCAGGTTCCGCTTTGGGCAAACTAGCTTCTTCTGTTTTGCTGGACGGTTCTATAAGTTCATTGAGTTCCTTAATTTCGACATCGGTTAAATCACGATAACGACCTACAGGAATATCAAGTGAAATATTGATAATTCGGATGCGTTTTAATGCCACAACTTCGTATCCTAAATATTCGCACATTCTGCGTATTTGGCGGTTTAGACCTTGGGTTAAAATGATTTTAAAAGTAGTCGAACTTATTTTTTCCGCTACACATTTTCGGGTTACCGTATCCAAAATGGGCACGCCATTCCCCATTTTTTGTATAAAACGATCGGTTATAAGTTTGTTTACAGTAACCGTATATTCTTTTTCGTGATTGTTTCTGGCACGCAATATTTTATTGACAATATCGCCGTCATTGGTCATAAAAATTAAACCTTCACTGGCTTTGTCCAATCGACCAATTGGGAAAATGCGTGTTGGATAATTAATGTAATCCACAATATTATAGCGAACGTCTAAGTTTGTTGTGCATTCAATACCAACAGGTTTGTTGAATGCTAAATAAACTGATTTTTCATTTTTTTCCCGAATTAACTTGCCGTCAATTCGTACTTCGTCATTTGGAGATACTTTTGTACCTAACTCAGGAACAATTCCGTTAATAGTTACTCGACCTTCCTCAATAATTTTATCCGCTTCACGACGGGAACAAAAACCAGTTTCTCCTATAAATTTATTAAGTCGTTTTAGATTTTCTTCCATGATGTAAAAGTAATTAATTTGGAAATGGTATGATTTTAAAATTTGAAAATCTTTGTAAAAGAATACTAGGTTTCCTGTTTTGATTATTCTTTTTCAAATAAGAATTCGTTAATTTCTTTATATAAATCAGCATCATTCATACTATGTCCCAAATTTTCAGTTTCTATAAATCGAACTTTTTTCCATCTGCTAGCGATTTTTTTTCCTTCATCAAATGAAACTATTTTATCCGATTTATCGTGGGCAATAATTCCAGGAATACTAATATTTGAAGCGAATATTCGACCTGAAAAATCCTCTAATTTGAAATTAAATATTTCTAAATAACGATTTTCCAGAAGGTTGAAAATTTTAGTATTCAAACTCAATAGTTGAACATAATTAATTATGAGCGTTTTTAAATCGGATGGTGCTCCTAGAATGACCATTTTTTTGATACTCGAATTTGGAAATAAATATTGATGATACACACAAGCCGACCCGCCTATAGAATGGCCTATTATTAT
Source organism: Flavobacteriaceae bacterium (assembly GCA_009693635.1). Lineage (GTDB taxonomy): Bacteria > Bacteroidota > Bacteroidia > Flavobacteriales > Flavobacteriaceae > Flavobacterium. Next base: position 12,542 of record SHWW01000047.1, on the reverse strand, counting down.
ATTGGGACTGTACTTTTTTACGGCTATGTTTATAAATTCGGTGTAGAGTGGGACATTAAATTCTATGCCGCTACTTTGACCATGTGCAGGCGCATCTAACGCTATTATTGTACTTCCTGATTTTTGCAAATAAGACAAAGATTTTTTCCATCGGGAAGAGTTGCTCTCCCAACCATGAACCAATAATAGTATGTTTTCATTTCCTTCCCAAATATAAGTTTGAAAATGATGATCCTTGTATTTTAATCTTTCAGAAGTAGTGTTTTTAAGAATATTAGGAAGATTATCTTTGGTAAGTTTGCCAATTCTAGGTTGACTAAAAAGAGCGTAGGATAATTGCAACGCTTTTTTGGGATTAAAATAACTTAGGATATTTATGTATTGTCCAATGGTTTTGACAATTACAAAACGGATTCTTTTTTTTATTTTCAAAGGAACAAAATAAGGTATAATAAAAAAGCCACGCTATGCGTGGCTTAAATAAATTTAAAATTCGGCAAATAATTTTTCCATTTTTTCTTTTTCTTCTTCAGCTAGAACGCTATCCACTAATATTCTTCCAGAATGTTCGTCGGTAATAATTTTTTTTCTAGAAGCAATTTCTACTTGAGTTTGTGGAGGGATAGTAAAAAACGATCCTGCTGATGCCCCTCTTTCAATCGAAACAACTGCTAATCCATTACGTACACTTGATCTTATTCTGTTATAAGCAGCTAATAATCTTGCTTCGATTAAGCTTTCGTATTCTGCAGATTTTTCTGTTAAAAAAGCTTCTTCCTTAGCGGTTTCAGCCATAATAGAATTTAATTCTGATTTTTTGTGCTTCAAATGATTCGATTTAGTTTCTAATCTTTCTTTTGATTGCGCAATAACTTCTTTTTTGTGTTCAATAGAAGCTTTCATTTCTTTAATTTGCTTTTCAGCCAATTGAATTTCTAATTCTTGAAACTCAACCTCTTTAGTTAACGAATTGAATTCTCTATTGTTACGAACGCTTTCCTGTTGTTTAGTATATCTTTTTACGGATTCTTTGTGATCGTCAATTGCATTTTTCTTATTTTTAATAAGTTCTTCAATTGTATCAAGATCATTTTTTAATTTTTCTGAACGAGTGCTTAATCCAGCAACTTCATCTTCTAAATCTTCTACTTCTAGAGGAAGTTCCCCTCTTACGTTTCTGATTTCGTCAATTCTAGAGTCAATTAGTTGTAAGTCGTAAATCGCTCTTAATTTGTCTTCAACGCTCAATTCTTTTGTAGCTGCCATATTCTATAGGTACTTAACTGGATTTGTATTTTCTTCTGATAAAACGATTGCAAAATTAAGGATTTTTTTCCGAAGATAATCAACAATATAATTTTTTGTATAGCGTTCGCTTTCAAAATGACCAATATCGGCCAAAATAAGTTGATTTTCAGCTTCATAAAACTGATGGTACTTTAAATCCGACGTCAAAAAAGCGTCCGCACCAGCTTGAATTGCATTTTTTATAGCAAAACTACCAGAACCTCCAAGTACGGCAACTTTTTTTATTGGTTTTCCCAAAAACCTACTATGCCTAATACTTTCGCTCTGCATTTTATCTTTTACAAAATCCAGAAATTCCTTTTCTTCCATTGGAATGGGCAGTTCGCCAATCATTCCCAATCCAATATTTTGATTTTTGTTCTGCAAATCATAAATTTCATAAGCCACTTCTTCGTAAACATGATTATTAAAGAGTGATTTCAGAATTTTATTTTCCAAATGTTTTTCAAAAGTGACTTCAATTTTGATTTCGTCGGCTTCTACAAATTCAAATCGCTCGCCAATCTCGGGATTACTATATTCATTTCCCATGTAAGTACCAATTCCTTTTGAGTTGAAACTGCAATTTTCGTAGTTGCCAATGTTTCCCGCTCCAGAGTCAAATAAAGAATTTCTTAGTTTATCGGCATTTTCAGGAATGGTATACGTGACTAATTTCCGAATGAAATCTTCCTTTGGAATCAGAATTTTTGTTTTCGTCAAACCAAGTGCATTGCTAAATATTTTATTTACACCCTCCGTATGATTATCCAGTGCTGTGTGAACCGCATAAATTGCAATATCATTTTTTATAGCTTTAATTATCGCGCGTTCCACATAATTTTTGCCAGTAATTTTCTTCAAACCTGAAAATAATATAGGATGAAAACAAACAATCAAATTACATTTTTTCGCAACGGCTTCCTCAATCACGCTTTCTAAAGCGTCATGACAAACCAAAACTCCTGTTGCTTCTGTTTTTTTATCGCCAACTAATAAACCCACATTATCAAAATCTTCAGCATAGGCGAGAGGTGCCATTTCTTCAAGTACGGTGATTATTTCTTTGATTTTCATTTTTTAGCGAAGAATTTTATGGTTTGGTTCAAATAAATTTATAAAATCAGTAAATACGGTTCAACTCTTTTGTTTATAATTTTAATTCAAAGATAATTTATTATACTTTCGTAAAATGAATTTACTTCGAAAAATACTCTATCCATTTGCTATTTTGTATGGTTTTATTACTAGTATTCGGAATTTTCTTTTTGATAAAGGGCTTTTAAAATCCTATTTTTTTGACATTCCTATTATTACTGTTGGAAATCTAAGCGTTGGTGGTACTGGAAAAACTCCACAAATAGAGTATTTAATTCGCTTGCTTTCGCCAAAATATAAAGTAGCTACTTTAAGTCGTGGTTACAAAAGAAAATCGGAAGGCTTCATTTTAGCGGATTCAACTTCAAATGCAGAAATTCTCGGAGACGAACCATTTCAGTTTTATAAAAAATTTAATTCTATTCAGGTTGCAGTTGACGCCAACAGAAAAAATGGAATAGAACAATTGCTTTCTCAAACGAATAAACCAGAAGTTATTTTATTAGACGATGCTTTTCAACATCGGAAAGTTAAAGCAGGTTTTTATATTTTGCTCACTTCCTATGGCGATTTATATTCAGATGATTTTATGTTGCCAACAGGAAATTTGCGAGAAAGTAGGAGCGGAGCAAAAAGAGCTAATTTAGTTATTGTTACAAAATGTCCTGCGAATCTCTCGCTTGACGAACAAAATAAAATCAAGGCGAAATTAAAACTGAACCCAAATCAAGAAATCTTTTTTTCTTTTATTGATTATGACGATTCTATTTATTCAGAAAACAAATCAATTGCCATAAGTGAAATTTGGAATATTGACAAGTTACTTTTGGTGGGAATCGCGAAACCTCGACCATTTTTCGAACATTTGAAAAGTAAAACTGAGGATTGTTTGACTTTCTCAGATCATCATCATTTTTCAGAAAAAGACATTTTAGAAATCGAAAAAAAGGCCAAAGATAAAATCATCATTACTACTGAAAAAGATTTTGTTAGGTTGAATGGAAGTTTGTCCAATGCGCAACTTTACTATTTGCCAATACGAAGTGCTTTTCTCTCTGGAAGTGAGAATTTTAATAAATACATTACAAATTATGTGGGAATTAGTTCAAGAAACGGTTAGTTTTATAAAAGAAAAAACCAATTTCACTCCAGAGTATGGTGTAATTTTAGGTTCAGGTTTGGGGAGTTTTACAGATGATATTCAAATTGAATTTACTTTGCCATATGGAGAAATTCCCAATTTTCCAGTTTCTACGGTGCAAGGTCATAATGGCGCATTGGTTTTTGGAACTATTGGAACTAAAAAGGTCGTTGCCATGCAAGGTCGTTTTCATTTCTATGAAGGATATTCGATGCAGGAAGTTACTTTTCCGGTTCGTGTAATGAAATATTTAGGTGTCGAAAAACTAATTGTGTCCAATGCCTCAGGAGGGGTAAATCCTATATATAAAGTTGGCGATGTTGTTATTATTAGGGATCATATTAATATGATGCCAGAACATCCTTTGCGAGGAAAAAACGAGGAACGTTTTGGTCCCCGATTCGTTAATATGAGTGCGCCTTATTCAAAAAAAATGATTCAAAAAGCTAAAGAATTAGCTCAAAAATTGAATATTGAAGTTAAGGAAGGAATCTATTTAGGTTTGCAAGGACCCACTTTTGAAACTTTGGCAGAATATAGAATGGTCAAAATTCTAGGGGCAGATTGCGTCGGGATGTCAACGGTTCCAGAAGTAATTGTTGCCCGTCACATGGACATGGAATGTTTTGGACTATCTGTTATTGCTGATATGGGAGACGAGAACAATATAAAAACTGTTTCTCACGATGAGGTATTAGAGGCTGCCAAAAAAGCAGAACCAAAAGTAAAGAGTTTAATTAAAGAACTGATTTTGAATTATTAGAATTAATCAAAAGTATCAAATCAATTATTCGAGAGCAATACCCAATTTCATTGTCATACCAGCCCACAACTTTAACCATTTTGTCAATTACAGAAGTAAGTTGTGCATCAAAAAGGCAGGAGTTTCTGTTGCCAATTACATCTACCGAAACGATAGGATCTTCGGTGTAATCTAATATTCCTTTAAGGTTAGTTTGAGAAGCAGTTTTGAAAGCCGCATTAATTTCTTCGATCGTAACGGCATGTTTTACATTGAATGTAATATCGGTCAAAGAACCATCTGGAACAGGGACGCGGATGCCGCAACCTCCAATCTTACCTTCAAATTCAGGAAAAATTTTAGTCAATGCTTTTGCTGCGCCAGTTGTTGTAGGAACAATAGATTGGCTTGCACCTCGCGCCCGACGTAAATCTTTGTGGGGTTGATCATGCAAACTTTGATCCGTTGTATAGGAGTGAATAGTGGTAATATAAGCCTGTTTTATTCCGCACAGTTCATGGATGACTTTAATCATTGGAGCTGCATTATTTGTGGTGCAACTTGCATTAGAAATTATGGTTTCCGTTCCGTCAAGAATTCCCTGATTTACACCAAGAACTACGGTTTTTATCGAATCTACTTCTGAGGGTGCGGAAAGAATTACTTTTTTGGCTCCAGCCAATATATGGGCATTTAATTCTTCGAAAGTTTTGTATTTCCCTGTCGATTCCACCACAACGTCTATATTTATGGATTTCCAATCTAAGGCAGTTATGTTTTTTTTATGGAAAAATAAAAAATGGGTTTTATCTATTATAATTCCTTTTTCATCAAAGCTTACGTCAAAAGGTAAAACCCCATGAATACTATCGTATTTTATGAGGTGAGCCATTGTTTTTAGGTCTGCAATATCGTTTATGGCAACAACTTCAATAGTAGGGTGATTTAATAACAAGCGGAATAAATTTCGTCCGATTCGTCCAAAACCATTTATAGCAATTCTTGTTTTCAATTTTTTGTATTTAAAGCTTCAGGTTTAAAGTTTCAAGTTGAGCAACTTTAAACCTGAAACTTGAAACAATTTTTAAAGAATATGTTTTTGTGCTTTGTATGAAGAACGAACCAATGGGCCACTTTCTACATGGCGAAATCCTAATTCCAATCCAAATTGCTCGTAAATTGCAAATTTTTCTGGCGTGATGAATTCCTTAACAGGTAGGTGTTTTTTGCTGGGTTGCAAATATTGACCAATAGTTACAATATCTACATTGGCCTCCCGTAAGTCTTTCATGGTTTGATAAACTTCTTCTTCGGTTTCGCCAAGGCCAAGCATAATACCAGATTTGGTCCTATTGATTCCTTTGTCTTTCAAGTATTTTAAAACTTCGAGACTTCGGTCGTATTTTGCTTGAATTCGTACTTCACGTGTCAATCTTCGTACTGTTTCTACATTATGAGAAACCACTTCTGGATTGGCTTCAACAATCCGATCTATATTTCTTTCGAGACCTTGAAAATCTGGAATTAGGGTTTCAAGAGTAGTATTTGGGTTCATTCTTCGAATGGCTTTTATTGTTTCGATCCAAATAATCGAGCCGCCATCTTTTAAATCATCTCTATCTACACTCGTAATTACGGCATGTTTGATATTCATGATTTTAATCGAGCGTGCTACTTTTTCAGGTTCGTCCCAATCAACGGTTTCTGGTCTTCCAGTTTTTACACCACAAAACCCACAAGATCGAGTACAGATATTTCCCAAAATCATAAATGTAGCCGTTCCTTCACCCCAACATTCTCCCATATTTGGACAACTTCCTGAGGTACAAATAGTGTTCAAACTATATTTGTCAACTAATCCACGAAGTTCGGTGTATTTTTTTCCGATTGGGAGTTTTACTCTCAGCCATTTCGGTTTAGCTACGCTTATTTCGACAGAGCCTCGGGTTTCAAAAGGTAAAGCATTTTCTAAAACAGTTTCCATAAATGAATTTTCAAGTTACAAAGATAATGAAACTTGCTATAAAAATGGGTCATTAGGAATTACTATTTTAACTCCTTTTCTTTTGATTTTAAACTATAAAGTTTACAAAATAAATGCGGTTGAATCGACCTTTACAATATTAGTTAAAATGAGTAAAAGTGCTGAAGCCTCAATTTTGGGTAGAATGATGAGTTCTCATCCAGATTCTCAGGAAAGAGCCGATAATGCTAAAAAAAGAGCCGAAAGTGATGGATTATATAAACTATATGCAAATAAGTTCCAAAAGTAGCTATTAAGAAAGAGGTTGTAAAAAAAGGAGTTGTTAAAAAAAAATAAGAATTCCTTTTAATTTATAAAAAACGCAGCACTTTTGTTTCTGCGTTTTGAGTTTATTAGTATTTTTTTTTTGAAAAACTATCGTTTGTCTTGAATAATTTCTGCCAATAATTTTTTGGCGCGAAGTAATTTTATTTTTATATTATTGAGCGGCTCGTCAATTTTGTTGGCAATTTCTTGGTAGCTCATTTCCTGAAAATAACGCAGTTGAATAACTTCTTGATAATGTGGTTTGAGTTCTTTTATGAATTGCAACAATTGCGAAAGATTTTGCTCTTTAATTAGTTCGTCTTCGGCAGTCGGAGAGGTGTCTGCAACATTTTGGGCTTGTAGATTTTCCTCGTCTGTAATCTCAATGAAAAGCTTCGATTTTTTTTTTCGTAATAAATCAATATGAACATTTTTTGCAATGGCAATTAGCCAAGTATTGAACTGAAATTCGGGGTTGTAACTAGCTATTTTATCGAAAGCTTTGGAGAAGGTTTCAATGGTAATATCCTCTGCATTTGTTTCGTTTTCGGTTCGCTTTAGCATAAAGCCATACACTTCATTCCAATAATAATTCAATAGAAAAGTAAAGGCCACTTGGTCGCCATTTTTTGCTTTTTCTATTTGTATGTTTATTTCCAATATACTGGTTTTGAGAAAATATTTCTGATAAAGATATTCAATTGTGTGAAGATAAGAACAATTTCAATAACTGGAAACCAGTACATAACATCTTTTTCTTTTAATTTTCCTGCCGAAAAACCTAAGGTTAGCCAAGTAAAAAGATATCGAAACCCTATGATGCTTAAAACTACAAACCATTGGTATTGGAATGCCAATAAAATGATGGATAAAATTAAAAACAATAATTGTGAAATATAAAAAAGTGTCAATTGGATTTTATCAAACGATTTATAGTAATTTGCCGTCGAAACATGCCTTCTTTTTTGGTTAAACCAATCTTTAAAAGTAGTTTTTGGTTGCGAATAAGTAAAACTTTCAGGCGAAAAGCAGATGGCTGTATTATTCGCTTTTGCAACTTGATTAATGAATAAATCATCATCGCCAGAGCGAATTTTCATATGATCAATAAAACCATTTACATTATAAAACTCTTCTTTTTTATAAGCTAGATTTCTACCAATGCCCATATAGGGGTAACCCATTTTTGCCCAAGAAAAATATTGTATGGCCTCTAACATCGTTTCAAAACGAATCATTTTATTCAACAAAGAGCCTCCAATTTTTTCATAAGCGCCATAACCTAAAACGATTGTTTTGTGCATTGTAAATTGAGCACTCATTTGACTAATCCAATCTTTTGAGGTTGGGAAGCAGTCGGCATCAGTAAACAATAAATAGTCTTTTTTGGCTGCTTTGATTCCCAATGTAAGGGCATATTTTTTATTTCCCCAAAAAGCTTCGTTATTTTCTACTTTCACTAATCTAACGTTCGAATATTTTTTTTCAAATTTCTCAAATAGGTCTAAAGTTTTGTCGCTAGAGGCATCATCAATTAGAATAATTTCATAATCGGGATAGTTTTGTTCTGCAAGTAATGGGATAAACCGCATTACATTTTCAGCCTCGTTTTTAGCACAAACAATTACAGATATCGGTATTTTTTTTGGAGTTGATTTTTGGGCTTTGGCATAAGCGAATTTGCCAAAAACAAAGAGATAATAGAAAAGTTGAATCAGAACGATTACTATAAAAATTAAAAAAATAAAGTCCAACATATGCGCTTTTTCTTGTTTTTAGTGTCGATTATAAATTATCGAATAGGAAAGTGCAAATGTAATTATCAATTATCAATTAACCATTGTTAAATTAAAATTACTTTTGGCATTTTAGTTGAATTATATAATATTTACCTCTGCTTCAATATGAATACCAAAAGTGTCGAAAACGGTTTGCTGAATTTCTCTTGAAAGATTCAGTATTTCCTGCCCCGTGGCATTGCTATAATTAACCAAAACTAAGGCTTGGTTTTTATGTACTCCAGCATCGCCAAAACGTTTTCCTTTAAAACCAGCTTGTTCAATAAGCCAGCCCGCTGGAACTTTCACTTGAATTTCTGAAATTTCATAATATTTCATCTCTGGAAATTTTTGATGTATTTTCTCGAAATCAGTTTTTAAAAGTATTGGATTTTTAAAAAAACTGCCGCTATTTCCTAGTTCTTTTGGATCGGGTAATTTAGTTTGACGAATGGCAATTACAGCATTGCTAATTTCTTTCAGAGTGGGATTCGTGATTTTTTTTTTTGCTAGTTCTAGGGTAATATCTCCATAAGAAATATTGATTTTATGATTGCGTTTTGTCAGTTTAAAAATCACTGATGTAATTATATATTTATCTTTTTCGTCGTTCTTAAAAGCACTTTCTCTGTATCCAAAATGACATTCTTCTTTCGAAAACATTCTCATAGTCTGATTGTCAATCGAAATTGCTTCACAGGAAACAAATGTGTCTTTTATTTCTGTTCCGTAAGCTCCAATATTTTGAATAGGAGTTGTGCCGACATTACCAGGAATTAAGGACATATTTTCTAATCCTCCAAAGTTTTTATCTATGGTCCAAAGCACAAATTCGTGCCAATTTTCTCCAGCTTGGCTTTCAACCCAAACAAAATCTTTAGTTTCCTCAACAATCTTTTTGCCTTTTAAATCAATATGAATTACTAAAGCATCAATATCTTTTGTTAAAAGCATATTACTACCGCCCCCCAAAACGAATTTTGTTTTAGCCTTATTTTCAAACAAAACAGTTTTTAATTCTTCAACTGAATGAACTCCAACAAATTCTTTTGCGTTGGCTTCAATGCCAAAAGTATTGTAGTTTTTTAAAGAAAAATGATTTAGAATTTCCATTTATATAGCATAAAAGTAAAAAGCAAATGTACTTTAAACCTATTAAAAATTATAATTTATATTTAATCGATTGATAATCCACGGTTCAAAAATTCGAGCAATGGTTTCAAAACGATTAATTTTTCTGCTGTTGTTTTAATGAAATTTTCATTTAACAGCTCAGCATCAGCTATTTTCTGAACGGCTACAAAACTTTTCAGTTTTAAAAATTCAATTGCAGGGTGTTCTTTATCAAAATCTTTTGGGCCGTTTTTCAAAGTGTTAGTTTCATTTTTGTCCAATCCAGAAAAGTATTTTCTGAAATTTTCATCTTTCAATATTTCATCTAAATCTTCATAAAAAAAGGCAATTTCTTTTCTAATTTTTTTCAAATCATCGGCTTCAGGACTATAAATTCCGCCTGCAATAAAACTACTTCCTTTTTCTATATGAATATAATATCCTGCCCCGTTATTATTGCCTTTATTTGTATTCATCCAAATTCCTAAATGAGTTTTATAAGGCAATTTATTTTTAGAAAAACGAATGTCACGGTTGATTCTGAACGCACAATTTTTTACTTCTAGCATTTCTAAATTTGCATCTTGAGGTTTTAAAATTTCAAGAAATCCATGAATTAATTGATGGTAATCCTTTTTAAAAGTTTCATATCGATTTTTATTATCCAAAAACCAATCCCGATTATTATTGACTTTTAAATCTTCAAGAAATTTTAAATTGTGTTTTGAGATCATAATTTATTGTAGTTGTTTGGTCAAATTTTCTTTACTCAAATAGCCTGAATGTTTCCAAATTACTTTATTATTTTGGTATAATAATAAGGTAGGAAGTTCGTCAATTTTTAATTCTGTTATTATGGTCTTGTTTTCATCTGCATTCAAACGAATAATAGTCACTTTTTCTGCCATTTCTTTTTGCATTTTTAATAAATAAGGAGTCATTTTTTTGCAAGGCGCACACCATTCGGCATAAAAATCAATAAGCACTTTTTTGTCTGAGTTTAATAATTCAGCATATTCTTTGCTGCTTATTCCTAGGGTTTTTTCGGAAGTCTTAGAGAGTCCCGCAGCATTCCATTTCATCATTCCGCCCTCTAATTCGTAGAGGATTATAAATCCTAATTCTTCTAACTTTGCAGCTGCTTTTTTACTTCTTCCTCCTATTTTACAATATACAAAAACAGGTTTTGTTTTGTCTAATTTTTTTACATCGACCTCAAAACTAGCTCCAAGCCAGTTTATGTTTTTAGCATTGGTTATGTGTTCGGATGCAAATTCTTCGGGAGTTCTAACATCCAAAATTTGTGCCATTGGAGTGAATTCTATTTTTTTGGCGAAAGTTTCTGCCGGAATTGTTTGAACGCTTTTTGAGGTTTGTCCGTTGCAAGAAAAAATTATCAAAGAGATAATTAGATAGAAGAAGGATAGATATTTCATAACCTATTTTTTTATTTCGAAAGCTAAAATAATTAATTTTTGTTGGTATTTAATTATGAAAAGTTTAAATAAACAAAAATTATTTTAGTTTCCGCTTTCCACTTTGTAAGCTTGTGCCTTTTTATTTTTTGAACTATAAGTTTGATTTCTTAGAAGTGCATTTTCTCTAATGTCTTCCCAAAATAAATTGACATCACCTACATGATAATTTTTCATAATAAATGATAAATAACGATACGGAAAATGAGGTGCCGAAATACAAATAACACCATCTTCCCTGTGCGTTTCAAAGCTTTTTCTATACATTTTACCATTCGAATATAAAAACCCTTTGTGTAGTTCCCTTTTTGCAATTGGGCTAGTATCCCAAGTTACGGGGTTTATTACCGCTTTGCCTTTATACCATTTGTAATTTTCTTTATCGAACTTAATTTTAAATGTGTTCCATGTCACAAACCCCCCTGTTTGATCTGCTTGTTCCATGAACGAAACGGTGCCAAATTGATTTTTATCGAAACCGATTCCAGGAATATAAGCGGCAACTAATTGATTTTGTAATAATTTGCCGTCAAAAAAATCATGTAATAAAAGACCTAAATGGGTGCTTCCTTGGCTGTGACCTGCCAAAATAATTCCTTTGCCCCGATTGTAATGTTTCAAATAATATTCAAAAGCCACTTTAATGTCCGAATAAGCCAGTAATAACGCTGTTTTTCCTCCGTTTTCCAAATTTGAATAGGATCGAACATGTGCTTGTCTATAATAAGGGATATATAAATTTCCGGCATTTGCCCAGGCTGAAGCCTGATAACGAACGACTGAATTTAGAATATTTCTTTTTTGAATACTATCCTCAATTGGAACGTTCCATCGAGTATCTTTTTTTGAAATAATTAATGTTGGATATACATAAAATACATCAATCGAATCCTCCGGTTTTGTTACTGTATATTGTTTTATGTTGTCGGGATATTTTCCTGGTAAAACGGCCCAGTTTTTCGTGTCCGAATAGTCAATTTCTAATAAAGCTGAATTGGCACTTTGAGTATTTTTAATTACTTTATCTTTGTGTATTTGATTTTTATTTGTTTTGCATCCAATAATAATACATCCTATAATAAGTAGCGACAAGATTTTAAATTTCATTTCAGAGTTATTTAGTCGGGTAAAATTACAAAAAAGTATTACACTACAGATTAAATATCCTATAAGTTTGATGTGTCGATTTAACTATGTTCTCAGTTCGTTCTGGTTGCATATCCAAAATAAAAAGTTGTCCAAAACCATCGCTGTTCCCTATTTCAACTATTTTGGCAACCCGACTTGTTAAAGATTTTGATGGGGAATTTAAAAGTTATTTCATAAAAAAAGCCCTAATTTTCATTAGGACTTTTAAAAAATAGCTAGCTATTAATTATTGAATAATTAATTTTCTAGTATCTGTTTTTCCGTCTTCAGTGATTTTTATAATGTAAGCACCCCCTTTTAGGTTGGCTACATTTACTGCATTGTTTGAAGTTTTAGTGTTTATAACTTGTTTTCCCAAGATGTCATAAACCGCAACCGTTTTTGCATTGCTGCTATCAGAAGTAATTTTTAAAATACCATCAGTAACTGGATTTGGATACATTTTTAGACCGACGATTGAGTTTTGTTT
>SHWW01000002.1 GCA_009693635.1 Flavobacteriaceae bacterium | reverse complement strand
TGGTGTAACAGAACCTGTGGTAGGGTTTATCGTTAATCCTGCCGTAGAGCTATACGTTCCACCTGTATAAGCAGCTGTTCCATTTAAAGTAACGGCTTGTCCTGAATTTAATGTGGTGCAAAATGGAGTTCCTGAATAACTAATGGTCGCTGTTGGAGATTTAGTAATAACAAGATTTGTAGTTGTAGTTACTTGTGAACAACCTGCACCTGAAACAATCGTGTAGGTTACTACATAATTCCCTGGGGTACTCGTACTTGGGGTAACAGAACCTGTGGTAGGGTTTATCGTTAATCCTGCCGTAGAGCTATACGTTCCACCTGTATAAGCATCTGTTCCATTTAAAGTAACGGCTTGTCCTGTAGTTAAGGTAGTACAGAATGGCGTTCCGGAATAAATTATTGTTGCTGTAGGAGCTTTTGTAATAACAATATTAGCTGTTGTTGTTACAACAGAACATCCAGCAGTTGCAGGTATAGTATAGGTCACTACATAATTTCCAGGAGTACTCGTACTTGGGGTAATAGCTCCTGTTACAGCATCTATTGTTAATCCTACTGTTGAACTGTAAACTCCACCTGTATAAGCAGCTGTTCCTGTTAAGGTAGCCGATTGTCCTGTTGTTAATGTTGTGCAAAATGGAGTTCCTGCATAGGTGATGGCAGCTGTTGGAGATTTAGTAATAACAAGATTTGTAGTTGTAGTTACTTGTGAACAACCTGCACCTGAAACAATCGTGTAGGTTACTACATAATTCCCTGGGGTACTCGTACTTGGGATAATAGCTCCTGTTACAGCATCTATTGTTAATCCAACAGTTGAACTGTAAACTCCACCTGTGTAAGCAGCTGTTCCTGTTAAGGTAACCGATTGTCCTGTTGTTAATGTTGTGCAAAATGGAGTTCCTGAATAAATTATAGTTGCTGTAGGAGTTGAAGTGATTACAATGTTAGTTGTAACTGGAACTGCAGAACATCCTGCACTTGCAAGAACGGTATACGTAACTAAATAACTTCCAGGAGTACTCGTACTTGGGGTAATAGCTCCTGTTACAGCATCTATTGTTAATCCTACTGTTGAACTGTAAACTCCACCTGTGTAAGCAGCTGTTCCTGTTAAGGTAACCGATTGTCCTGTTGTTAATGTTGTGCAAAATGGGGTTCCTGCATAGGTGATGGCAGCTGTTGGAACTGTTGTAATATTGATTGTAATAGTAATAGGTGCTCCTAGACATCCATTTGCAGTTGGTGTTATTGAATAAACTACCGAACCTGGATTGGCTGAAGTAGAAGTTAATGTTTGTAGAATAGAAGTTCCATTTCCCGCACTTGCACCTGAAACATTATTTTGAGATACAGTCCATGCAAATGTAGCTCCAGTAACTAAACTTGAAAGTAAGATATTTGTTGCAGAACCTGAACATATTGTAGTTGAAACAGGAGTAGCAACTGCAACGGGAGTAGGGTTTACGGTAATTATAGAATGAATTGGAAGTCCAACACAAGAATTTAATGTAGGTGTAATAGAATAATCAACAGAACCAATAAAATTTCCTGAAGCAGTCAATGCTTGAACAATTGATGAACCATTACTTGCAGAGGCTCCTGAAGTATCAGTTTGAACTGCAGTCCATGCAAATGAAGCACCTGTTGGAGAACTTGTTAATATAATATTGGAGTTAGAGCCCGAACATATTGTTACTGGTGTGGGTGTTGCAATAGCAACAGGTAATGGTTTTACTGTAATAGTTGAAAGAATTGAAGTCCCTATACACCCGTTTGCTGTTGGAGTAATGGTGTATGCTACAGTACCTATTGTATTACCAGATGTGGATAATGCTTGAGCGATATTTAGACCGTTATTAGCAGAAGATCCGAAGGCATTAGTTTGAGTTGCAGTCCAAGTGAATGTAGTTCCAGAAACATTACTGCCTAATGAAATATCAGTTGTTAGACCGGTACAAATTGAACTTGATAATGGAGTAGCAGTGGCAACAGGAATTGCATTAACATTAACCGTTGTGGTTGAAATTAAGGTAGCACCACCAGCAGTAATAGTAGCTGTACAAACATAATTAAAAGGAGGTGCTCCTGTTGGAGTAGGAATATTGTTAACATTAGAACCTATAGCACTAAAACCATTTGGACCAGTCCAAGCATAAGTAACCGGACCTTGACCTGGATCAGTGGCGGTAAGATTAAATGTACTTCCCGAACAAATTGGTCCTGAATTGGTTGTTGAAAAAGCACAAAATTGGAAACCCAATGTAAATGAAACAACTGCAGTACAATAGACACCTGTTCTATCTGTTACTGTTGCATAAATTCTCTGACCTTGAGAACCAGGAAAAACAGTTTGTAAAGCCGGTGAAATAGGTGAAATATTTGTTTGAGCATTAATAGCACTTACATTATATTTAACTACATAATTAGATTGATTAGGTAAACCCTGGAGAAGCACACTAGTATTTTGAGTTAAATTAAAAGTTGAACCGTTGCAAGCTAATAAATCATTTGGAGGGAGAACCGGTACAGGCACACCAAGATTTATGAGTGCGCAAACAGCAGTTTGAGAAGTACTACAACCTGGACTTCTTGCAGTAACACAATAAGAACCTGCGGCAAAAGTCTGCGTAGTAGATACATTCGTACCGAGCGGACCAAGTGGATTTGAAGTACCAGCAGGTGCAGGAATATTAACCCCATTAAAAGTCCATTGAAAAGTTGAAAGCGTAGTTGATGAATTTAAATAATTTGCTCTTAGATTGGTATAAATACAATCAGACACTCCTCCACCAGAAACAGTAAGTGGACAAACAATATCACAACTCGTTGCACCTGTTCCGCCTGTTTGTGCTAATGTGATTGTACCCGCTTGGTTGGAGAAATTGGTTAGTAGAACCATGTAATATTGATTAACTACAGCATTATTGATTGTGAAATTTTCCGTAGCAGCAGGAGAATAACTACAACCGACTTGTGTTGTTAAATTTAAATTAGAAGCTCCACAAGTGGGAGTAACAAATGGTCCCCAAGCAATAAAATCAACATCTCTTGGTTGTCCAGCTGTATTAAATTGACTAATTGTAAATATTAAATTACCAGGTTGACTGATTTGTAAATAATACCAAGCAGGATTAGGTTGAGAACCTAAACAAGAATAGCTCCCCACATTAGCAACATTTGTAGTATTTGGAAAAGAAAGTCCCTGACTAGAAGTACCCGCACAAAATGGAAGTGCAGTGGAACATCCAGGAGCAATAGTCTGTCCATACGAATTAGCAATAAAAACAAAAAATAGTAGTAATAAAACGTAATTTTTTTTCATCGTATTATTTAGATATAAGGGCTAAATATAAATATTTTCAAGAAATATTTTGTCTAAATTAAAAAATAAATTCAAAATAGTTTGACTTTAATACTTTTTAACATTAATTAAGTAACTTTGTACTTTAAAAAATATAAAAATAATATCTTAAAATTAATGATAAACAAGGCTGAATTTCAAGATGAAATAGGAGACAACCATATTGCTACTAACGCTAAAAACCCTATAAGAAAAGATGCTTTTGCAATTTCTGACGAGGAGAAAATTGAACGTATCAAAAAAGATGTCGAAAATATTCTATCAACACTTGGAATAGATTTAACGGATGACAGCATGAAAGGCACACCAAATCGAGTGGCAAAAATGTTTGTAAAAGAACTTTTTGGTGGATTGAATCCTACAAAAAAACCAAAAGCTTCTTCGTTTGAAAATAATTATAAATATGGCGAAATGCTTGTTGAAAAAAACATCACACTTTATTCTACTTGCGAACACCATTTGCTACCTATTATTGGTAAAGCTCATGTGGCTTATATTTCAAATGGTCGCGTAATTGGACTTTCAAAGATGAATAGAATAGTGGATCATTATGCCAAAAGACCTCAAGTTCAAGAACGATTGACAATGCAAATTGTTCAAGAATTGCAAATTGCTTTAGGAACTGAAGATGTAGCATGTGTGATTGATGCCAAACATTTGTGCGTGAATTCAAGAGGAATAAAAGATATAGAAAGTAGCACAGTAACGTCTGAATTTGGTGGAAAATTTAAAACCGAACAAACACGCAGAGAATTTTTGGATTATATTCGTTTGGACACTAAATTTTGAAGTAAAGTTTAATTGTTTTAAACAATTAACCAAATAAACATTTAACAATGCCATTATATAAAACACAAACCTTAAAAATATACAATTCTCTTTCTGCTGAGAAGGAAATTTTTACACCTATTAACGAAGGAAATGTGGGAATGTATGTTTGTGGACCTACTGTTTATAGTAATGTGCATCTTGGAAATGTTCGTACTTTTATGTCTTTTGATGTGATATTTAGGTATTTGAAACACATTGGATATAATGTTCGCTATGTCCGAAATATTACAGATGTTGGGCATATTGTAGATGATATTGATGAAGGAGAAGATAAAATTGCGAAGAAAGCACGATTGGAACAATTAGAACCAATGGAAGTTGTGCAGCGTTATACGGTTGATTTTCACGAGGTTTTGAAATTATATAATTTTTTATCACCAAGTATAGAGCCAACGGCAACGGGTCATATTATTGAACAAATTGCCATAATTAAAAAAATTATTGATAACGGAATTGGTTATATTGCCAATGGTTCGGTCTATTTTGATGTGGTGAAATTCAATGAAACCAATCATTACGGGAAGTTAAGCGGCCGAAATATAGAAGATATGCTTGCTAATACTCGCGATCTTGATGGACAATCGGATAAGAGAAACCCGCAAGATTTTGCACTTTGGAAAAAAGCAGAACCGCAGCACATTATGCGTTGGCCTTCGCCTTGGAGCGATGGATTTCCAGGTTGGCACTTGGAATGTACTGCAATGAGTACGAAATATTTGGGGAATCATTTTGATATTCACGGAGGTGGAATGGATTTGAAATTTCCACACCACGAATGCGAAATTGCACAAAATGAAGCATGCACGGGACAAACGCCTGTGAATTATTGGATGCACGCCAATATGCTTACCTTAAATGGTAATAAAATGGCAAAATCAACGGGTAATAATATCCTCCCAATGGAAATTATTACGGGTGAAAATGCGATTCTAAGCAAGGCTTTTTCGCCAAGTGTAACTCGTTTTTTTATGTTGCAAGCGCATTACAGAAGCAATCTTGACTTTACCAATGATGCTATTCTGGCTGCAGAAAAAGGATTTTACCGATTGATGGAAGCCGTTGCTAGTTTGAAAGATATTGCAGCAAATGCCACTTCTTCAATTTCGATTTTGAACTGGCAAAACGCATGTTATGAAGCCATGAATGATGATTTTAACAGTCCAATTTTAATAGCACAACTCTTTGAAGGTGTTCGCTTTATTAATTTATTAAAAGACAATAAAGAAACAATTTCAGAAACCGATTTAACCTCATTTTCATCATTAATGAAAGGATTTGTTTTTGATATTTTGGGGTTGGAAGATGAAAAAGCTATTGGAAACAACAATGACAAATTAGAAGGCGTTGTGAACATGCTAATTCAAATGAGAAATGAGGCTCGTGCCAATAAAGATTTTGCTATGTCGGACCAAATTAGAGACCAATTATTAGAAATTGGAATTCAGTTGAAAGACGGAAAAGACGGTACTTCGTTTACAATTTAAATAATTGATTAAAAGAAAAATATGTCATTATCAAAAATACTTATTTTTCCATTTGTGTTACTTATTCGGTTTTATCAAACTGCAATTTCCCCGTTTACACCTTCCGTTTGCAGGTTTGAACCTACTTGTTCTTCCTATTTTCTAGAAGCATTTAAAATTCATGGTTTGTTTCATGGTGGATTTCTCGGAATAAAAAGAATTTTCAGTTGCCATCCTTGGGGCAAATCTGGTTTTGATCCCGTTCCCGATAAAAAGTGTTCACACAAACATTAACTTTATTTTGTGCCGACACTTTATAGTATTTTATCTATTTTTACCACAATTAAATAATTAAAAACGTTTCAATCATGGTTTGGAATCCTTCAGAAGGTATCGATTTAGGTTTTTTTATGGTTCGATATTACAGCTTAATGTTTGTAGTTGCCTTTGGTTTGGGCTGGTACATTATGAAAAAAATATTTGATCGTGAAAATGAGCCTATTGAAAAATTAGATTCTTTGTTTATCTGGACGGTTTTAGCCACATTATTGGGTGCTAGATTGGGACACGTTTTCTTCTACGATTGGGAATATTTCAGAAATCATTTAGCTGAAATTTTATTGCCATTTCGTTTTTCTCCAAAGTTTGAATTTACAGGTTTTCTAGGATTGGCAAGTCACGGAGCGGCAATTGGAATTATCCTTGCGATGTATTTCTTCAGTAAAAACATCATGAAAAAACCGCTTTTATGGGTTTTAGATCGTGTGGTAATTCCTGTGGCAAGTGGAGCAGTATTTGTGAGAATTGGTAATTTTTTCAACTCTGAAATTGTAGGTCACGAAACCACTTCACCATTTGGGATTCAATTTGTGAGGGATTATTTCAGTTCAAGAGAAGCCGTAAATGCCACAAAAATAGCAAATCCAAAAGAAGCGTATAATGCCATTGCAACCAATCCTCAGTTTGCAGATTTATTAGCGCAAGTACCAGCAAAACTCCCAACACAATTATACGAATCCATCAGCTATATTTTTGTATTTGCCGTTTTATATTTTATGTATTGGAAAACAAATGCAAGAGAAAAACAAGGATATTTATTGGGAATGTTTCTAGTAATGTTGTGGTCCGTTCGATTTGTAGTTGAATTTATGAAAGAAAGTCAAGGTGGTTTTGAAAGCGATTTAGGCGTATTTTCAACTGGACAATGGCTAAGTATTCCTTTTATTATTATTGGATTTTTCTTGATATTCAAATCAAACAAAATTTATTTAGTTTAAAAAAAAAACCACTTCGAATTTAAACATGTCCTAAAAAAGTTAGACACTATCTGGGGCTAATCATTTTCAGTAAGGTTTTTATTTAATTCAGATTCCTTAGTATCTTTGAACTCTTAAAAAGATATATGAAAATAGTTTTCGCTTCTAATAATAAAAATAAAATACTTGAAATTCAGAGTATGCTTCCTGAATCTATCCGAATTTTAAGTTTGGAAAGCATCGGTTGC
This sequence comes from Flavobacteriaceae bacterium, assembly GCA_009693635.1. Lineage (GTDB taxonomy): Bacteria > Bacteroidota > Bacteroidia > Flavobacteriales > Flavobacteriaceae > Flavobacterium. The sequence goes on along the minus strand of SHWW01000002.1, from coordinate 53,837 downwards.
TTGGAAGAAATCCCTGAAACTTCTGAAACTATTGAAGGAAACTCGATTATGAAAGCCAATTACATTACTCAAAAATATGGTTTTGATTGTTTTGCCGATGATACTGGGTTGGAAGTGGAAGCCTTAAATGGAGAACCAGGTGTTTATTCTGCTCGATATGCTGGAGAACAAAGAAATGCAGATGATAATATGAATAAATTACTTGATGAATTAGCCGATAAAACCAATAGAACGGCTCAATTTAAAACAGTCATTGCATTGAATTTAAATGGAAAACAACACCTATTCACAGGAATTGCTTCAGGAGAAATCATAACCAAAAAAATCGGAAAAGGAGGTTTTGGTTATGACCCAATATTTAAACCAACAAATTATGATAAAACATTTGCTCAACTAGCATTAGAAGTGAAAAATGAAATTAGCCATCGTGGAAAAGCGACCAAAGCACTTTTAGATTTTCTTCAAAATATTTAATTTTCAACCTTTTCTCTTAAAACGAAGTTGTAATTATGAACAATTTTTATCATTATTAATTCTAAAAACCTGATTATCAATTATTAATAAAACATCAATTCTAATAAAACCATTAGTTATTAACAAATATAAGCCGTACTTTTGCAAAATATTTAAAATACTATATGAATAAATTTGAACAATTAGGATTGAGTGAATCGTTACTGAAGGCGATTTTAGATCTAGGATTTGAGAATCCGACCGAAGTACAGGAGAAAGCGATTCCCCTATTATTGGAAAAAGATACAGATTTAGTTGCGTTGGCTCAGACAGGGACAGGGAAAACGGCAGCTTTTGGTTTTCCAGTTATTCAGAAAATTGATGCCAACAATAGAAATACACAAGCATTAATTTTATCTCCAACACGCGAATTATGTTTGCAGATTACCAACGAGATTAAAAACTACTCTAAATACGAAAAAGGTATTAATGTGGTAGCAGTTTACGGTGGAGCTAGCATTACAGAACAAGCCAGAGACATTAAAAGAGGAGCTCAAATTATTGTGGCTACTCCAGGAAGAATACAAGATATGATTAACAGAGGTTTGGTGAACATTTCTCAAATTAATTACTGTATTCTTGACGAAGCAGATGAAATGTTAAACATGGGTTTTTACGAAGATATCGTAAACATCCTTTCGACTACTCCAGATGACAAAAGCACGTGGTTGTTTTCAGCAACTATGCCAGCTGAGGTTGCAAGAATAGGAAAACAATTCATGCATAATCCAGTGGAAATTACTGTTGGTACTAAAAACTCAGGTTCTGCAACAGTTTCACACGAATTTTACCTTGTAAATGCTCGTGATCGTTATGAAGCTTTAAAACGTTTAGCAGATGCTAATCCAGATATTTTTTCGGTTGTTTTTTGCAGAACTAAACGTGACACACAAGCAGTTGCTGAAAAATTAATTGAAGACGGTTATAGTGCTGCCGCATTGCACGGAGATTTATCTCAAGCACAACGAGATGGAGTTATGAAATCGTTCCGTGGTCGCCAAATCCAAATGCTTGTAGCAACTGATGTTGCTGCTCGCGGAATTGACGTTGATAATATTACACACGTTGTAAATTATCAATTGCCTGATGAAATTGAAACTTACAATCACCGTTCAGGACGAACAGGAAGAGCAGGAAAACTTGGAACTTCTATCGTAATTGTAACAAAAAGCGAATTGCGTAAAATTTCTTCAATTGAAAGAATCATCAAACAAAAATTTGAAGAAAAAACAATTCCTTCAGGAATCGAAATTTGCGAAATTCAATTGTTGCACTTAGCAAACAAAATTAAAGAAACAGAAGTTGATCACGAAATTGACAACTATCTTCCTGCGATTAACAATGTACTTGAAGGTTTATCGAAAGAAGAACTAATCAAGAAAATGGTTTCTGTTGAATTCAACCGTTTCATCGCATATTACAAAAAAAATAGAGATATTTCTAATCAATCTTCCGGTTCTGAAAGACGTGACCGTGATGATAGAGAGGGTGCTCCAAGAGAAAATAACAACAATGGCGCAGTGCGTTATTTCGTTAATATTGGATCTAGAGACAATTTCGATTGGATGTCTTTGAAAGATTACTTGAAAGAAACATTAGACCTTGGTCGTGATGATGTTTTCAAAGTAGATGTAAAAGAAGGTTTCTCTTTCTTTAATACTGACCCTGAACATTCAGACAAAGTAATGGAAGTATTGAATAACGTTCAATTAGAAGGACGTAGAATCAATGTTGAAATTTCTAAAAATGATGGTGGCGGAAGACGTGATCACAACGGAAGAAGTTCTGGTGGTGGTTTTGGCGGAGGTCGCTCAGGTAGTGAAAGAAGTTCTGCTCCAAGAAGAGAAGGAAGTTTTGCGCCAAGAAGAGAAAGTTCTGCCGGATATAGAGGCGAAAGAAGTGCTGCTCCTCGCGAAGGCGGTTTCGGAGGAAGAAACTCAGCTCCTAGAGAAGGTGGTTTTGGTGGAAGAAGTGCTACTCCAAGAACGGGTGGTTTTTCTTCTGACAGAGCACCTAGAAGATCGGAGGGTTTTAGTGATGCCCCAAGAGAAAGAAGACCAAGAAAAAGCTAACACTATTTGTTAATTTTCTTATAATTATACTAATAAACTACAAAATATCTTACACGTTTTATTACTTTTAAAGTTTTAAACCTTGAAATGAAATATTTTGTAGTTTTCTTTTTATTCATACTTGCCATAACAAGTGTTTTTTCGCAAGAAACAATAGTAAATAAAAAAGTTTATGGTACAATTGTCAATGACAACAACAAATTTCCGTTGTCTAACGTAAATATTATAAATATAAATAAAGTAAGAGGAACCGTATCCGATTCAAAAGGTAATTTTGAAATTGAAGTTGGTGTAACTGACACTTTACACCTTTCCCTAATTGGATTTAAATCCATAAAAATTCGAGTTACAAACGACTGGGTAAAAAATAAAACTACCGAAATTCAAATGACGGAAAGTGCCATTGCTTTAGAAGAAGTATTAATCCGCCCATATGATTTAACAGGTTATTTAGAAATTGATTCCAAATTAATTCCAACAAAAGACAATTACAGATACAGTATTTCTGGATTAGAACAAGGATATGAAGCGGGAAAATATTCACCGGGTGCCTTCAGTAAAGTTATGGGTTCAATATTTAACCCGGCAGATATGCTCTATAATTTCTTTGGTAAAAAGCCAAAAGAGTTAAAACGATTGAAAAGCATGAAAAAGGATGAAACGGTTCGGGATTTATTGGCCTCAAAATTTGACAGAGAAACTATTTCTGTACTTCTTGGTATCGATAAAAAAGAAATTCCTGAAATTTTAGAACGTTGTAATTATTCGGAATTATTCATACGAACTGCAAATGATTTGCAAATTATGGATGCCATTAGCGAATGTTATGAAGAATATAAAATCCTGAAAAAGAGATAACTATTCTATTATTTAAAGTACAATGTGTGCTTTTAAAGTTGCTATTTAAAATAAATGACTACTAAAAACAAAATCCTTACTACTTCAAATTTAAGCATTGGATATGCTTGTAAAAAGGATGTAAACACCATTGCATCTTCAATTAATTTGTCATTAGAAAAAGGCAAATTAATCGCTTTAATTGGCGCAAATGGAATAGGAAAATCAACTCTTTTACGAACACTCACAGGAATTCAACAGCCAATTTCAGGTGACGTTTTTCTAAATGGCAAAAGCATTTCTGAATTTGATTCGCTTTCATTTGCACAAAATCTGAGTATTGTATTAACCGAAAAATTACCCCCAAGTAATTTAACAGTTTTTGAAATTATTGCCTTAGGAAGACAGCCTTATACAAATTGGATTGGAACATTAACCAACATTGATATTGAGAAAATCAATGAAGCAATAGAACTCACGCAAATCGCTTATTTAGCAAAAAAAAAACATTACGAAATTAGTGATGGACAACTCCAAAATGTATTGTTAGCAAGGGCTTTAGCGCAAGATACACCTTTAATAATTTTGGACGAACCAACAACGCATTTGGATTTATTGCACAAAGTGGCGCTTTTTAAACTCTTGAAAAAATTAGCACACGAAACCCAAAAATGCATCCTTTTTTCGACGCACGATATAGATATGGCGATACAAATTAGCGATGAAATGATTATTATGACTCCAGAAACCGTGGTTCAAGACCAACCGTGTAATTTTATTATGAAAGGTAATTTTGATACTTTATTCAAAGACGAGCATATTAATTTTGATAGCGAAAAAGGAAAGTTTATTATTCGTTGATATCTCAAATAATTTAGATTATCTAACAATTTCTATCTGTCTTTTTGCTTCGCCAATAGCAAATGCTACCGAATTGGCAAGATTATAACTTCGAACCAAAGGGGAAATTGGAATCATCAAATGATTAGGAAATTGATTCAATACCAATTCACTCAAACCCACACTTTCTTTTCCAAAAATCAACCAATCACCATCCTGAAAATTTTCTGCTAAATATGATTTTTCAGCATGCGAACTAAATAAAAATACCCGAGAAACATCAGAAATTTGGGCAATCCATTCTTCCGTATTTGGATATTCCTTCCAATCCAAATGTACCCAATAATCCAATCCAGAACGTTTCAAATTTTTATCTGTAATTTGAAATCCAAACGGATGAATAAGATGCAATCTGTTTCCTGTTCCAACACACAATCTGCCAATATTCCCAGTATTATTTGGGATTTCTGGCTCTACTAAAACGATGTTCAACATAGTTAATTTGTTTATTCGGTAATTTGTTTATTCGTTAAATTGAAGTCAGAAACTTCAATAACTTCACCCGATTTTAATTCGTTCAAATGTAAGTTTCCTATTCGGATTCGTACCAATCGCAAAGTAGGAAATCCAACTCCGGCAGTCATTTTTCTAACTTGACGAAATTTCCCTTCATTAACCGTTATCGAAGCCCAAGAAGTTGGTCCGTGGCGTTCATCACGAATTTTTTTTCCTCGTTCCCCAAAATTCGGAATTTCAGAAACCAAAAAGGCATTGCAAGGTTTAGTCATATATTTAGTTCCTTCAAAACCAATTTCAACACCATTTTGCAATTTTTCAATCGCTTCAAGAGTGATAATTCCATCCACTTGAACGTAATATTCTTTATCCACTTTTTTGCTACGAATCTGTTCACTCACTTTTCCATCAGTTGTCAAAAGTAATAAACCTTCTGAATCTTCGTCTAAACGCCCAATTGCCATCGTCCCTTCAGGGAAATTATACAATTCACCCAAAAGTTTTTTCTTCCTTTTTAATTCGTAAATAAATTGACTTAAAAAACCATGCGGTTTATGAAGAATAAAATGTTGGTGCATAACTTGATTGTAATAAGGTGTAAAAATACATTTTTCAAATTATCTTTATTTAAAATTTTAAATAGAATAGTATTGTTTATTTTTACATTAATAAAAATCACACACCATGTCAGAGACTCTTTTAGTATTAGCAGCTTTCGTTATTGCACTTGTCATAGGTATCTATATTGGAAAACTGCTTTTTTCTGCCAATGCTAAATCGGAACAAGCCGCTTTAGAAGAGAAAAATAATGGTTTGAGTTTTCAAATTGAACAATTAAATACTCAATTATTAGCTTCAAATTCAGAAAAGGAAATCATTAGAACTGAAAAAGAAGCTATAAATATTCAACTTTCCAAAAAGGAAAATGATTTTGAAAATCTTTGGAAACGTAACAAAGAACAAAAGGAAGAAGTTGAAAAATTGCAGGAAAAATTCACTAAGGAATTTGAAAATTTAGCAAATAAAATCTTGGAAGAAAAATCATCAAAATTTACGGAACAAAACAAAGAGAATATGAAGAATATCTTGTCGCCATTGCAAGAAAAAATTCAATTGTTCGAGAAAAAAGTAGATGACACACATAAAGAAAGTATAGATTATCACGCCGCTTTACGCCAACAAATTATTGGATTAAGCGAAATGAATGCGCAAATGAGTAAGGAAACTTTGAATTTGACAAAAGCGCTGAAAGGCGATAGTAAAATGCAGGGAAACTGGGGCGAATTGGTTTTGGAACGTGTTTTAGAAAAATCAGGATTAGAAAAAGACCGAGAGTATTATGTGCAACAAAGCCATACTGATGTTGATGGAAATAGAGTATTTCCCGATGTTGTAATCAATCTTCCTGATGGGAAAAAGATGATTGTAGATTCAAAAGTGTCTTTAACAGCGTATGAAAAATTTATTAATGTAGATGATGAATCTTTGAAAATTGGCTATTTAAAAGAACATGTAAGTTCAATAAAACGTCATGTTGAACAATTGGGCGAGAAGAATTATCAAGATTTATACGAAATAGAGAGTCCCGATTTTGTGTTGTTGTTTATACCAATTGAGCCTGCATTTGCAATGGCGTTAAATGAAGACACTTCATTGTATAATAAAGCATTCGAGAAAAATATCGTAATAGTAACCCCGTCAACTTTGTTGGCTACTTTACGAACAATTGATAGTATGTGGGCAAACCAAAAACAACAAGAAAATGCGATGGAAATTGCAAGACAAGCGGGTGCATTATATGATAAATTTCAAGGTTTTGTGGAAGATTTGATAAAAATAGGCAAGAAAATCGATGAAAGCAAAACAGAATACGGTGCTGCAATGAACAAACTTGTGGAAGGAAAAGGAAACCTAATTACTAGTGTTGAAAAATTGAAAAAGATGGGTGCTAAAGCTAAAAAAGCGCTTCCAGAAAGTATTTTAAAAAGTGCTAACAATGAAGATTTTGAGTAGCTGAATTAGTTGCAAATAATAGTAAATTAAAAAACCGTTTAAAAAGTTTCATTCATAGTTAAATCCAACTTAGAATTTAGATTTTTTGTAGTATAAAAATTAACAAATTATTTTGTTTAACAAATATTGAATATAGTTAAACAATATATATCTTTGTACTTTAAAAAACCTAATTATGGCAACTAAAAAATCTACACTTACAAAAGAAAAAATTGTATCAATGTATATGATTTATACTTTGGATCATAATGAAAAGCCTAAATCAGTTTATAAATTCACTAAAGTAAATGAAATATCAGAAACTGAATTTTATAACTTTTTTGGAACTATAGAAAGTGTTGAGAAGGAAATTTTCAAAATGTTTTATGACAAAACAATTGAATTGCTGCATAAAAACAAAGAATACGAATCCTACGATATGAGAAACAAGTTATTGGGATTCAATTTTACTTTTTTTGAGCTATTAACTGCCAATAGAAGTTATGTTGTAATGACTATAAAAGAGCACGGTAATCAGCTTAAAACTTTGAATCAATTGACAAGTTTAAGAATGAACTATAAGAAATTCGTTTCAGAAATCATTACAGATGACTTCAGAACACAACAAGAACAATTTCAAAATTTTCAAGAAAAAGCATTTAAAGAATCGTCTTGGTTTCAATTATTATTGACAATAAAATTCTGGTTGGATGACAGTTCTCCTGCATTTGAAAAGACAGATATTTATATAGAAAAATCAATAAAAGCAACCTTTGAATTGATGAATATTGCTCCAATTGATAGCCTAATTGATTTCGGAAAATTCATTTTCAAAGAAAAAATATACTCGAAATAATGAAAACCATTGATTACATTCCTACATCCAAAATTCAAAGAGCAACAAAATTAGTACAAACAGGAGCAAAAGTTGGTGTTAATTATTTGAAATATTATGGTGAAAAAATAGTTAATCCTGAATTAAATAAGGACAAACTGAATGAAAATAATGCAGAAGATATTTATGATGGTTTAAAAAGCTTGAAGGGTAGTGCTCTTAAAGTAGCTCAAATGTTGAGTATGGATAAGAGCTTTTTACCGCAGGCATTTGTAGAAAAATTCTCGTTGTCTCAATTTTCAGTTCCACCACTTTCGGCTCCATTAGTATTGAAAACATTCAAAACAAATTTTGGTAAATCACCGTTTGATATTTTTGATGAATTCAATGCTAATTCTGTTAATGCAGCAAGTATTGGTCAAGTTCACAAAGCTTTAAAAAACGGAAAGAAATTGGCTGTAAAAATTCAATATCCTGGAGTTGCAAACAGCATTTCATCGGATTTGTCGATGGTAAAACCTATTGCTATTAGAATGTTTAATCTTCAAGGGAAAGATTCTGATAAATATTTTAAGGAAGTTGAAGATAAATTGATTGAAGAAACCAACTATTCATTGGAATTAAAACAAAGCCAAGAAGTAGTTAAAGCGTGTAAAAAAATTGAAGACTTAGTTTTCCCAGAATATTATCCAGAGTATTCATCTGAAAAAATAATCACGATGGATTGGATGACTGGAAAACACCTTTCAGAATTTACTGCTTTAAATACAAATCCGGAAGTTGCAAATAAAATTGGTCAAGCATTATGGAATTTTTATATGTATCAGATTCATGTTTTAAAAAAAGTACACGCCGATCCTCATCCAGGAAATTTTTTAGTCAATAATGAAAATCAACTTGTAGCTTTGGATTTTGGTTGTGTTAAACAAATTCCAAATGATTTTTATATTCCTTACTTTGAGTTAATTGATAAAAAAGTTATCAATAATCCGAAACTATTTAGTGATAAATTATTTGAATTAGAAATCTTGAGAATAGACGATTCAAAAGAAGAAGTAATCTATTTTACTGATATGTTTTACGATTTATTGTCCTTATTTACTCTACCCTTTCAAAATGAAAAATTTGATTTTTCAGATTCAGATTTTTTTGGAAACATTGCAAAATTGGGAGAAAGATTCGCAAAAGATACTAATCTTAGAAAAATGAACGGCAATCGCGGTTCCAAACATTTTATCTATATTAACAGAACTTTTTTTGGGTTGTACAACTTAATGTTTGATTTAAAAGCAACAATTGTTGTCAATCAGTATCAAAAATACAAATTATGACGAAAGAATTATCAGAATTAGAAATCGACAGAATTATTGAAATGGCCTGGGAAGACCGAACCACATTTGATTCTATTTTGTTACAATTTGGAATAAAAGAACAAGAAGTAATCGAATTGATGCGAAAGGAAATGAAGGCATCAAGTTTTAGAATGTGGCGTGCTCGAGTTCAGGGTCGTAAAACGAAGCACGAAAAACTGAGAGATTTTAAAGAAGGCAGATTTAAATGTACAATGCAAAGACAAATTAATAATAATAAAATTTCAAAAAGATAATATACAAGTAAAATAATATGAAAAACATAGTAATTATAGGCGGTAGCAAAGGTATTGGAAATGCCATTTTATCCCAAATGGTTAATGAAAATAAAGTTGTTAATATCAGTAGAAGTGCTCCAACTTTCACGCATTCAAATTTAAAGAACTATGAATTGAATGTTTTAGAAAACGAACTTCCAGAGTTAGAAAACATTGATGTATTAATTTATTGCCCTGGTTCTATCAACTTAAAACCAATTATGAGTTTGAGTGTTGATGATTTTAGAAATGATTTCGAAATTAATGTAATCGGTGCAGTAAAATCTATTCAAAAGTATTTACCAACATTAAAAAAAGGAAATAACCCTTCTATTTTATTATTTAGTACTGTTGCAGCAAAATTAGGAATGCCATTTCATGCAAGTATTGCTACTGCAAAATCAGGTGTTGAAGGATTGGTAAAATCACTTGGAGCAGAATTAGCACCAACAATTAGAGTGAATGCGATTGCCCCAACAATTACAGAAACATCATTATCGGCAAATATTCTTCGCAATGATAGAATGAAAGAAAATATGGTTGAGCGACACCCAATGAAAGGATATTTGAAGCCTGAAGAAGTTTCTGGAATGGCACAATTCTTAATTTCAGAAAATGCCAAATCAATTTCAGGACAAGTTTTTGAAATGGATTATGGCATCGTTAGTTTTAAAATATAAATAGAAACCCCAAAAATAGCAGATGAAAAGTTACGAAAAAATAGAAATTTATGATAATGATTTAATAACATCAATGTCGAAAAGTTTTAAAACCATTATTGAAAATTTAGGAGAAGATGTAAACCGTGAGGGACTTCAAAAAACACCTGAGCGTACTGCCAAAGCTATGCAATATTTGACACATGGTTACGATTTAAACCCGTTAGAAATATTAAAATCTGCTCTATTCACAGAAGACCACCAACAAATGATTATTGTAAAAGACATTGAAATATATTCAATGTGCGAGCACCACATGTTGCCGTTTTTTGGCAAAGCTCATGTAGCCTATATACCAAATGGGAAAATCGTTGGATTGAGTAAAATTCCAAGGATTGTTGATGCTTTTGCAAGAAGAATGCAAGTCCAAGAACGACTAACAGATGAAATTAAAAACTGCATTCAAGAAGCGCTTAGCCCACTTGGTGTAGCCGTTGTAATTGAAGCTCAACACATGTGTATGCAAATGCGAGGAATTCAAAAACAAAACTCTTTTACAACAACATCCTCTTTCACAGGAGCTTTTGAACGTGATAAAACTAGAAAAGAATTCATTAGCTTGATTTCAAATAAATTGAGTTAAGAAATAATAATACTATTATTATTGAACTATAATTAAGAGTTTAAAAATTACTGAAGGGCATTTTTAAACTCTTTTTTTATGAAAAAATATAAAATTGCAATAATAATTTAATTTTATTATTCATAACTTTAAGTATCGTATTGAGCCCCATTAATTCAATTAATTTTAGGTAATAATCAAAATTTATAAGATAAATTAATTTCAGAATACCCATAAAATTATTAAAATTTAGGGATATTAGATTCAGTTTTATTATTCTTTTCCAATAAATTTTCTCAAAACAAAATAGCAACTACATTTGGAACTATTTTGTTTAAGATATGTATTTTAGTTTTGAGTAAGTTAAGACCCAAAAAATAGAGTTCGTTGTATAGTAAATAAATATTACTTTTTATGATGAAAACTAATACGTATTAATTTATCTAAACCCGCTGCAATAGCCGAAGCATTGTTTCTAAAACTTATAGTAAAAAGATTCTTTTCATCCGACAATTTTTTCCATGTATTTCCTTGATCATTAGATAAATAAATACCAGTTGTTCCGATAGTAACCAATCCATTCCCATTGGAATACGGAATAAATTGAACACATGAAGCATATCCAAAACCTTCATTTATACCAATTAATTTCCAAGTTTTTCCACCGTCTTTCGTAATAGCTTTGTTGGCAGAATTATTAAATTGTTCTTCGTAATTTCCTCCTACAACAATCCCTTTATTTTCATTGAAAAAATCTACCGAAAAGATCCCTGTCATTGCATGACCTTGTTTAATTGGAGTTTCATAGACTTCCCATGAGATCCCTTTGTTTTCACTAACAAATACCCTAGATTTATTACCCCCAGAAACTATAAAAGTTTTTGAGCCTTTAATACAAATATTGGTATTACTCGCTGCAAAAAAAGCTTCTCCTTCATCAATTTTAGGTAAATTTTGGCAAGGAATTTTATTCCACGAATTGCCACCATCACGAGTAATTAAAATTGAGAAACAATCTTGAGTTGGATCGCCAATAGCAATTCCTTCCTTATTATTCCAAAATTGAATCGCGTCGTAAAATACTTTCTCATGATTTTCTTTATAAACCAATGTTGCAGATAAATCTTTCTTATTGATTTTATACAACAATGCAGGATTTCCAATACTCAAAACAAAAATAGCCATTTCGGTTTGTGCAATACTTCTAAATTCTAATTGTAAGGAATCTTTGCTTATTTTACGCTCTACTCGCTTATTTTTCTTCAAATCATAATAGCCGAATCTATTTTTATCAGCTGCGTACCAAACTTTATTTTTATCAATTAAAATGGCTCGAATACTTATTTTATCTATGAAAATAGTATCAAATGAAACAGTAACATTATAATTTACATTCTCTTTTTGAGAATTCACAACTTTTGATTTACAAGAAAAAATTAAAACTATTAGCATTAAAAAAGAGATACTGTTTTTCATGTTTTTACAATTTTACATTGCTAATTTACACCATTTATTTCTAAGAAAATTTAACCAACCTATTATTTAAATTGATGTTTTATTAATTGAATATTCATTAAATAGTAATAATTAAAATATCAAACACCGAAAAAACTCAGAATCAATTGGAACGACTATAAATAAAACAAAAAGGGAAACACTTATTGAAAATATTGAATATAGAAACAATCGAAGATAATTTTTAACATAAAACTCCTACAAAGCACCGCCAATTGACAGTGCTTTTTTATTTAACAAAATATTTAAATCTAAAATTAAAAAAAACACTCTGATTTATCAATATTAAATTTAATAGTAATAAATTTGTGGACTTTTTAAGAATATTTTACCATGAGTATGCAGCATAAAGATTTACATAGTAAATTATCATTGGGTGGTTTATTAATTACCTTAGGAATTATATACGGAGATATTGGAACTTCCCCACTTTACGTTATGAAATCCTTAATTGGAGCAAACATCATAGATAATGAATTGATTTTAGGCGGATTATCTTGTATTCTTTGGACTTTGACCTTACAGACTACACTTAAGTATGTAATAATTACTTTAAATGCAGATAATCATGGAGAAGGCGGAATCTTTTCTTTATATTCTCTAGTTAAAAAAACAAAAGTCAAGTGGTTGATTGTTCCTGCTATTATTGGAGGAAGTTTATTATTAGCAGAAGGCATAATCACACCCCCTATCTCTGTATCATCAGCCGTTGAAGGACTTTTAATCTTCAATCCTGATATTTCTACAATTCCAATTGTCATAATTATTTTATTTTTCTTGTTCACTATTCAACAATTTGGAGCTAAGATTGTGACGAAGTTCTTTTCGCCAGTAATGTTAGTTTGGTTTTCAATGCTTGGAATTTTAGGTATTATTCAAATAAGTCAAAACATTGAAGTATTAAAAGCTATCAATCCTTATTATGCATACAAATTGTTAACTTCAGATGTTTCAGGACACGGTTTCTTTATTCTTGGAGCAGTTTTCTTATGTACTACTGGTGCTGAATCATTGTATTCAGATATGGGACATTGTGGTCGTAAAAACATAAGAATTAGTTGGGTTTTTGTAAAAACAACTTTAGTTTTAAATTATTTTGGACAAGGCGCTTACTTGATTCAACACAATGGAAGTACTTTATCTCAATTAAATAATTATAATCCAAATCCATTTTATTTAATTATGGCGGATTGGTTTCAACCAATTGGAATAATCGTTGCCACATTAGCTACAATTATTGCATCTCAAGCATTAATCAGTGGCTCATTTACGTTGATAAACGAAGCCATGCGATTGGATTTTTGGCCAAAAGTAAAAATCAACTACCCAACTGATGTTAAAGGGCAGTTGTACATTCCTTCGATTAATTGGCTACTATTTGTTGGTTGTGTAGGCATCATTTTGTATTTTAAAGAATCTAAGTATATGGAACATGCTTATGGTTTATCAATAATTTTAGGAATGATGATGACTACTATATTATTGAATTTCTATTTAATAATGAAAAGGGTTAAATGGTATTTTATTGTTCCAATAATTACTTTGTATTTGACAATTGAAGTTAGTTTTTTAATAGCCAACATTACTAAATTTATGGAAGGTGGATATGTAACTATTTTCATAGCAACTATATTAATTGGGATCATGTCAACATGGTTCTTAGCTAAGAAAATTAGTAAAAGTTATACTAAAATTGTAAAAATAAATGATTACAAAAAGGTACTAGAAGAATTAAGTGTGGACTTATCAATTCCAAAATATGCAACTCATTTGGTTTACATGACTAATTCAAATCGCAGTGATGAAATAGAAGATAAAGTAATGTATTCTATTTTACAAAAAAGACCGAAACGAGCCGATTTATATTGGTTTATCCATGTAAATATATTGAGTGAACCTTACAAAAAAGAATATAAAGTAACTGAAATTATAAAAGATGATATTTATAGAGTTGATTTCTATTTAGGGTTTCGTGAACCTACTAAAATAAATTTAATGTTTAAAGAAGTAATTAAAGATATGGTAAGTAATGGTGAAGTGGATATTACAAGTCGATACGAATCACTCAACAAAAATAATATTTTAGGTGATTTTAAATTTGTCCTTTCTGAGAAATTCCTATCGAATGATAGTGATTTAACATTTTTTGAGAAAATTGTTATGAATACCTATTTTTTGATGAAAAAATTAAGTTTGTCTGAGGAAAAAGCATTTGGGCTAGACAGTAGTTCTGTAAAAATTGAACAATTTCCAATGGTGCTTCATCCGCCAGAAAAAATACATTTAAATCGAATAAACTAAAAATCTCTTTCCAGCGCAATTTCTTACAAAAATTAAGATTTGATTAAAAAGAACGGAATCCTAAATAATAAAAGGATGAAAGTCTATATTAATAAAAAAAAATAAAAATAAAATGAAAAAAGCAACAATTGTATCAACATATTTATTAAATTTACATATCAAACTTTAAACTAGTAGAAATAATGAAAATCAAATTATTGAAATTCTTAAATTTGCTTTTGCTTTTATTAGCAATTACTGAAACAAATGCTCAAACTGCTGGTACGTTAACTTTTTCATTAACCATGCCAAACCATACTACAGGAAATTATGTATCTGATGGAAGGTATGTAGTTGCAATTTGGATTGAGAGTTGTGCGACTTGTGGAAGTGGTACAACAGTGGGAACTTCTTCCTTCGTAAAAACAAAATTAATCAATTGGGGCGGAAGTAATAGCAACACTGGAGATCATTTACCTACTTGGGCTAATAAATCGCAAGGAAGCGTTGTAGATGCCACATCAGGTGCTACTTCAACCATTTTTACGACTAGATCTATCAATTGGAACGGAACAAATGAAGGTGGATTTACTCTTGCCGATGGAAACTTTAGAGTTTGTGTTCAAGAAACTTGGGGCCATGGTCTGAATACTGCTACAAGGTATTTTCCTTTTATAAAAGGCGTTGCTGCAGACAATCAGTCACCAACGGCTGATACGAATTTTACAGCAATTTCACTTGTATGGATGCCAACGGCACTTGCTGTAGAAAATTTTTCAGAAAATCCTCAAATAACGATTTATCCGAATCCAACGAATGGGGTTTTCAATATCGACTTGAAAAATGAAGTAAAAAATATTAAAGTAATTAATATTCTTGGAAAAATAATTTATAATGAAAATATTTCGGCTTCAGCAATTGGAACTACAAAAAGTATTAATTTAACTGACTTTGCAAATGGAATTTATTTTGTAAATGTTTCAAATGCATTTGGAACATCAAACTACAAATTGATATTAAACAAATAATAATACTTTTTATACAAAACCAAAGCGCTTCTTTTAAGGTGCTTTTTTTATTCTTCCACTTCTGAAATAATGTCTTTTATCCCTAAGGTTTCATAAATTTGATATGCTCCGTTTTCATCCGAATAAATTAAATAGGCTTGCAATTCGTGATGCGCTTCCAAAAATATTTTCGCCTTTTCTAATCCTAACACCAAAACACCCGTCGCATTTGCATCCGAACTAATGCATTGTTTTGAAAAAATGGAAGCACTTAATAAATTATTTTTGGTCGGATATCCCGTTTTCGGGTCGATGTGATGGGCGAATTTTTTTCCATTTTCAATTGTATATCTTCGGTAATTTCCAGAAGTGGCAATGGCTAAATTTTCTAGTTTTGCAATGGCTTTCAATGGATTAGTCGATTCCTTATTGTCAATTGGTTTCTCAATTCCCACTTTCCAATTATCGCCATTTGGTTTTCTACCATTAGCATAAACTTCGCCACCAATTTCAACAATGTAAGTCGTAATTCCTTTTGAATTTAAGAACTCTGAAATCACATCAACCGAATATCCTTGTGCGAAAGCATTAAAATCGAGCGCCACTCGCGGGTCTTTTTTGAAAATTTTGTTTCCTTTTAATTCGATTAATTCAAAACCAACAAATTCTAACAAACTGTCAATTTTGACTTTTTCTATCGTTTGCTTTTTTCCTGGTCCAAAGCCCCAAGCATTAACTAGCGAATAAACCGTTGGATCAAAGGCGCCATCGGTGTTTTTCCAAACTTCTTTGGCTTTATTAAAACAAGTTGTAAAGTATTTATCGACTTTGACATTTTTTTGGTTGGAATTTATTCTAGAAATAATAGAATTTGGAATATAAGTAGAAACCGACAAATCAAATTGGTGTAATAATTTTTCTATTTTGGGTTGAAAATTGCGGTTTTTTTTATCAAAATACGTTATATGATAGGTGGTTCCTTGTGTATTTCCAGCAATTCGAATGGGTTCCTCTTGCGAAAAAATTGGATACGAAAAAAACAAGCAAAAAAAAGTAAGAATCAGATTATTTTTCATAAGAAGTTAAGATTTTGGGAAAGTTTTGTAAGTATCAAAATCCAGTTTAGCGCTTTTCTTTTTGTGCATTTTCATTTTTAATTGGCTCCGTTTTAAGAAATAATCGGCAATAGTTGCATCAATTTCTATAGCTTTTGAATAATCGGCTAAGGCAACTTTATAATTGTTCAATTGTTCATACGCTTGTGCCCTATTATAATATAATTCATGTTTATTATTATTTAAAGAAATTGCATCATTATAATCTAAAATTGCACCATTCACATCATTCAATTGAAACTTCGCAACTCCCATAAAAAAGTGAGCGTCGGCATTATTTGGTTCGTATAATATGGTTTTTTGATAATCAATTATTGCCCCTTTAAAATCCAAAATTTTTCCTTTTGCCATAGCTCTAAAAAAATAACTATCCGCAAAAGTTGTATCAATGTTAATTTGAAGGGTATAATCTTCAATAGCTCCAGGAATATCATTTAATAATTCCTTAATAAATCCTCGATCATTATATGCACTCGAATCTTTCGGATTAATTTCAATAATTTTACCCAAATAATAAATAGACTCTGTATAATTATTAATGTAATAATTTTCTGAAACACATTTTCGATAGTCGTCAATACTTGATTGTGAAAAACAATTTATCAGCGGATTTAGAAGAAAAAATATAATAAAAAGTGCTTTCATAACGAGAACAATTTCATAATTGATGAATTACAAATTTAAATCATTTTTAAGAAATTAAAACTTAAAAAGTCCTAAAGATTCTACTTTGAAATTAAAACAAGTATTTCAGGTGCTTTTAAAAAATAATGTACCTTTGCATCCTAATAATGAATAATGAGATTACACAGAAATTTAGTTTACACTACTATTGATTCGTTAAATGCAATTTTTAATGAAGGAGAATATGCGGATAAGGTAGTTGCAAGAGCGCTAAAAAAAGATAAACGTTGGGGAAGTTCCGACCGTAAATTTGTTGCTGAAACCATCTATGAAATCGTAAGATGGAAACGATTATACGCCGAAATTGCCGAAGTAAAAGAACCATTTGAACGTGATAATTTATGGCGAATGTTTGCTGTTTGGGCCATTTTGAGAGGATATCCAATTCCAGATTGGAGACAACTTGAAGGAACACCAGAACGAAAAATAAAAGGACGATTTGACGAACTTTCAAAAATTAGAGCCCTCAAAGAATCTATCCCAGATTGGATGGATGAATTAGGTGTGAAAGAATTGGGTGAAAAAGTTTGGTCAACAGAGATTGCTGCTCAAAACCAACCTGCAAAAGTAATATTAAGAGTCAATACATTAAATACAACTCGCGAAAAGTTACATGCCCTTTTAATGGATTTAAATATTGAAACTACTTTTTTGAAAGACCAACCCGATGCGTTGGTTCTTAAAGAAAGAGCAAATGTTTTTATGACCGATGCATTTAAAGCGGGAATGTTTGAAGTTCAAGATGCCAATTCACAATTAGTTGCTGCTTTTTTAGATGTAAAACCTGGAATGAGAGTAGTAGATACTTGTGCTGGTGCGGGAGGAAAAACTTTGCATTTGGCTTCTTTGATGGAGAACAAAGGGCAGTTGATTGCAATGGATTTGTATGAAAGCAAATTAAAACAATTGAAATTACGTGCCAAAAGAAATGGTGCTTTCAATATTGAATATAAGATTATTGATTCTACTAAAGTTATAAAAAAACTTCAAGAAAAAGCCGATAGAGTTTTAATTGATGCTCCGTGTAGCGGTTTGGGAGTTCTAAAAAGAAATCCTGATGCGAAGTGGAAATTACAACCTGAATTCATCGAAAATATTAAAAAAATTCAAGCTGAAGTATTAGAAAGCTATTCCAGAATTGTAAAACCTGGCGGTAAATTAGTATATGCTACATGCTCGGTTTTACCTTCTGAAAACCAAGAGCAAGTAAATAATTTTTTGAAAAATACCGAAATGGGAAAAAACTTTAAATTCCTAAAAGATACTAAAATTTTAGCCTCAGAATCTGGTTTTGATGGGTTTTATATGGCTTTACTAGAACGAAATTTATAAGTTATTAAATTTCTCACTTTAAGCAACCCTTAGGATTTAAATATATAGAAATCCCTTATTTTTATTTAATTTTAGATTAAATTTGCTTTCCTTATATAATTATTTATGAAACAACTTTTTACTTTCCTAACAGTTTTATTGTGTCTAAATAGTTTCGCACAAATACCTCAAGGGTATTATAATACAGCTACCGGAACCGGTTTAACTTTAAAGACACAATTAAAAAAAATTATAGATAATGTTAATGATGTTTTACCTTCTGAACATTTACATGTTGATCAAGGATATGGTGCGCTTTGGACTCTATTTACGCACTCTGCTTTTAGAGATAATTATTATGAAAATGACGGCAGTTTGTTAGATATGTATTCTGAAAATCCATCAGGAACAGATCCTTACGCCTATACTTCAACTTCACAACAGTGTGGTTCATATTCTGCCGAAGGGGATTGTTATAACAGAGAGCATTTAATTCCTCAATCTTATTTTGATAGTTATGCAATTGATCCTATGAAAAATGATCCGTTTTTTGTAGTTCCTTCAGATGGAAAAGTTAATGGTGATAGAAGTAACTTTCCATTTGGAAAAGTAGGAACTGCCACCTATACTTCTCAGAATGGTTCAAAAAGAGGTAATGGTGTTAATTCAGGTTATGCACAAGGTTACTCAGGAACTGTTTTTGAACCTATTGATGAATTTAAAGGAGATATTTCGAGAGCTTTTTTATATTTTGCAACACGTTATGAAGATTATATGAATAATTTTTATACTACTGCCAATGCCTCTAGCTGTCCAGCAAAAAATATGTTTGATGGCTCAACGGGAAGAGTATTTATTAACCCTTTTATAGATATTCTTGTAAAATGGCATATAGACGACCCGGTTAGTCTAAAAGAAATTGCTATTAATAACGATATTTATTACAATCATCAAACTAATAGAAATCCATATATTGATCATCCAGAATATGTTGGTGTCATTTGGAATAGTTTTTTAGGAAATAATTCATTTTTATTAGAAAATTCAATTTTAATTTACCCAAATCCAACAAATTATAGATCTATTTCTATCAATACAAATTCTACAATTGATAATATCCAATTAATTTCTATTAAAGGGCAATTGATAAATGAAATAAAAAATCCAACTAAAATAAATGAAACTTATAATTTAGATAATATACCTGAAGGATTTTATTTTTTAAAGTTAACTTCAAATAACAATACAATTACTAAAAAGATTAGTGTGAATTAATACTTCTAATTCCAAATAAAAACTCCGATATAGTAATTACATCGGAGTTTTTTATTACGGCTATTTTTGAATCTAATTGTTCATAGAGATCAAAAATTCTTCATTGTTTTTAGTTTTCTTGAAACGATCGTTTATAAAATCCATCGCTTCAACTGGATTCATATCAGAAAGGTATTTTCTCATAATCCACATACGTTGTAATGTTTTTTCATCCAACAACATATCGTCACGACGCGTGCTTGAAGAAGTTAAATCAATTGCAGGGAAAATACGTTTGTTTGCAATTTTTCTATCCAATTGCAATTCCATATTACCAGTTCCTTTGAATTCTTCAAAAATCACCTCATCCATTTTAGATCCTGTTTCTGTTAATGCGGTTGCAATAATACTCAGAGAACCTCCATTTTCAACATTTCTAGCAGCTCCAAAGAAACGTTTTGGCTTTTGCAATGCATTGGCATCTACCCCACCACTAAGTACTTTTCCAGAAGCAGGTTGAACCGTATTATACGCTCGTGCCAAACGGGTAATTGAATCTAATAAAATTACAACATCATGACCACATTCTACTAATCGTTTTGCTTTTTCAAGTACAATATTTGCAATTTTAACGTGCTCTTGTGGTTCTCTATCAAATGTAGATGCGATAACTTCACCGCGAACACTTCGTTGCATATCGGTTACTTCTTCAGGACGTTCGTCAATCAAAAGCACTATTAAATATACTTCTGGATGATTGGCAGCAATTGCATTAGCAATATCTTTCAACAACATGGTTTTACCAGTTTTGGGTTGTGCCACAATCATTCCACGTTGTCCTTTTCCAATTGGGGAGAACAAATCAATGATTCGAGTTGAAATTGTACTTTGTTTTTCAGCTAATCTGAATTTTTCCGATGGAAAAACTGGCGTTAAATGCTCAAATGAAACTCGGTCTCGAACAACTTGTGGATCATGACCATTTATTTTTAATATACGAACTAAAGGAAAGAATTTTTCGCCCTCTTTTGGTGGACGAACAACACCTTTTACGGTGTCTCCAGTTTTTAAACCAAATAATCGAACTTGAGAAGTTGATAAATAAATATCATCAGGAGAAGCCAAATAATTGTAATCTGAGGAACGCAAAAAACCATAACCTTCAGACATCATTTCCAATACTCCTTCACTTTCAATAATTCCATCAAATTCAAAATCTGAATGACTAAAATTACTTTTCTTAGCTTTAAAATTTGGATTTACATTCCCATTTTGACCTTGATTTGCATTAGGATTCTGATTGGGGTTTTGATTCGAGTTTTGTTTTTGATTTGGATTTTGGTTTGGATTGGCTTTCTGATTTGGATTTTTAGGTTTTTCAACCAATTGCTCTTCAGAAGCTTCACTAGATATTGAGTTGTCAGTTGTCGCAGAAATATTTTCTTGAGAATTGCTTTCAGCAGCTGCTTTTGCTGCTACTTTAGCTTCAAAATCTACTTTTTTAAACTTAATTACTTTGCGATCTTTTTGCTCAATTTCGATAGGTTCCGCTGAAACAATAGCTCTATTATACTTTTGTTGAGAAACTTCTTTATTTTCTTCCATTGCCATTTCTGCAGGTTCAGAAAATAATGAAATAGTTTCCAATTTTTGAATAACTGGTTTTTTCTCTACCACCATTCTGGCTCTTTTTGGCTTTGTCTCATTAGCATTGTCTGCAGGGCCATCTGAATCAATCATTAAAAGTGATGCTTGAATATCTATAATCTGATTGATTAAAGTTTCTTTTTTTACACCAGTAATTTTTATAATATTTGCTGCTTTCGCAATATCTTGAAGCTCAGAAAGCTTCATTTCTTTTAGTATAGAAATTTCAAACATAAAATGTTATTTGAATTTAGTTGTTGTGGGATAATAAAAATTGTGTGATTTTGTTTAAATGAAATCTCCAAAGGATGGAGTACTTACACATTTGTTGTGCAATATTACAAATAATATTTAATAATCATAGTATTTTTTATAAATAAAATAATATTTTTGTTTTAATATTTAAAATTATGATTCAAAGAATACAAACTATTTATTTATTGATTGCTTTATTAATTTCTGCATTTCTTCCTTTTGAGTTTTACTTGCAGACTTTGAATGATTATACTTATACGATTCTCTTTGGTTTAAACACTTCATTTACATTGGTTAGTATTATGTATTTCAAAAAAAGACAGCACCAATTTGTGTTGAATAGATTGTCTATAATATTAAATTTAATTTTATTAGGATTATTTTTATATAGCTCGCTAAATTTATCTAGAGAAACTCTAGTAGTTTCTGAGAAAGGTATTGGGATGTTTCTTCCTATTTTTGCTATCGTTTTTTTGGCTTTGGCCAATAAATCCATCAAGAAAGATGAAGATCTTGTAAAATCTGCTGACCGTTTGAGATAAACCTATAAACTTAGTTTATTAATGCGAAGAAAAACCTGAACGAAAGTTTGGGTTTTTTTTCGTTTATTATTTTAAACAGAAAAGTTCGCAAAGAAAAATCTGTGAATCAGTGGATACTATCTCTGTCATCTTTCATCTTGATTCTTCACCTCTTCCCTATTTCTACAATCTCCAAATCCTTAATTTTATCGCCATTAATAACAAATCGAAGCATGGTTCGCATTTGGTGAAAACCACTAATTCCAGAAGCTCCCGGATTCATATGTAACAAATTATTTTTCTTATCAAAGATAACTTTCAATATATGAGAATGCCCACAAATAAATAATTTAGGTGGATTTTGCTCTAATTCTGCATTTAAATTCGGATTGTATTTCCCAGGATAACCTCCAATATGCGTAATCCAAACATCCACACCTTCACATATAAATCGGTTGTGTAACGGAAATTCCATTCTGGCTTTATCATCGTCAATATTTCCATATACACAACGCAGTGGTTTCAACTTTTTGATGGTATCCGTAACAACCAAATCCCCAATATCTCCGGCATGCCAGACCTCATCTGCAAGATGAACGTATTTCAAAATTGTTTCATCAATGTGACTGTGCGTGTCGGAAAGCAAAAGTATTTTTTTCAAAATTGTTTTTTTTGGAGCTATTTCCAGTTTACAATGCAAACTGGACTATGATTTTTGGTAAAAATAATCATTCCAATTACAAATAAAAAATCAAATTGAAACTTATAAAACTTAGAGGGCTTCTGATTTCGTATCGAAAAAATTAATAAGTATATTTGTGACTTCAAAAGAAATCACTTGCGCTACTTCATAAAATTGGCATATAACGGAACTAATTACCACGGCTGGCAAATTCAACCGAATGCGCGCACTATACAAGAAACCTTGAACAGCGCACTTTCTGTTATTTTGAATTCAGACTCGAGCGTTAGCGAACAGGCGAAGCAAATTAGTGTAACGGGAGCAGGGAGAACTGACACAGGCGTTCACGCAAAAGAAATGTTTGCACATTTTGATTTTGTTCCTAAATTTGAAACAGAAAGCACAGTTCATAAACTCAATTCCTATCTCCCAAAAGATATCGTGATTTTTAAAATTTTTGGAGTTTCTGATGAAGCTCACGCGCGTTTTGACGCTAAAAAAAGAACCTATCAATATTATATTTCAATCTGTAAAGATCCCTTTTCTCAAGATGCAAGTTGGTATTACCATCAAAATTTAGATGTCGATTTGATGAATCAAGCATCGCAATTACTATTGAATCACACCGATTTTCAATGTTTTTCAAAGGTAAATACCGACGTAAATACATTCAATTGCACTATATCTGAAGCCTCTTGGAAGCAAGAAAACAATCGTTTAATTTTTACCATTTCTGCAGATCGCTTTCTTCGAAATATGGTTCGGGCAATTGTGGGAACACTTGTAAATATTGGCTTACACAAAATTTCCTTATCAGATTTCAATACAATTATAGAAAATAAAAATAGAAACGAAGCAGGATTTTCTGTTCCAGCACAAGGTTTATACCTAACAAAAATAGAATATGATTATGTATAACGGAATAGCAACTTACAAAATCGCAGTAACAATATTATGAAAGCTACCGCATTCGATACCACCATTTTTAAACGGATTTTAGAATATGCAAAACCTTATAAAATGAGGTTCAATAGCGTAATTCTATTTGCAATATTACTTTCGATATTTGCTGCTTTACGCCCATATCTTTTGAAATTAACTGTTGATGACTACATAAAAACCAACGATAAAAATGGACTTTTATGGTATGTAACTTTAATGGGAATAGTACTTATTCTTGAAGTACTATCCAACTTTTTCTTCGTTTATTGGGCGAATTGGTTGGGGCAAGACATAGTGAAAGATGTACGTGTTAAACTCTTTAAGCACATGCTAAGTTTCCGAATGAAATATTATGATACAGCACCAGTTGGTCAGCTAATTACTCGTTCGGTTTCGGATATGGAATCTATCGCTAAAATTTTCAGTCAAGGTCTTTTTATGATTGGTAGCGATTTACTAAAAATGGTCGTAATTCTTGGTTTTATGCTCAAAGAAAACTGGCGATTAACCTGTATCGTTTTTGTAGCAATGCCAATTTTAGTTTATATCACCAGAATATTTCAACGAAAAATGCAAATTACCTTTGAAGAAGTTCGTAACCAAATTGCCAACCTAAATACGTTTGTTCAAGAACGCGTTACGGGAATGAAAATCGTACAGCTTTTTAATAGAGAAGATATTGAGATAGAAAAATTTAAAGAAATCAATTCCAAACACAATAAAGCTTGGATAAAAACCATACTTTATAATTCTATTTTTTTTCCAATTGCCGATATTATTTCCTCTTTTACACTTGGTTTTATTGTACTTTATGGAGGTTTTCAAATTATAAACGGCGACAACTCAACTTCTTTTGGAGATATTTTTTCATATACAATGTTTATTGGAATGCTATTCAACCCCTTACGCCAAATTGCAGATAAATTCAACGAAATGCAGATGGGAATGATTTCTGCCAACCGCGTTTTTGAGATTTTAGATACCAAAGAATACATCCAAGACATTGGAACAATTGAAGCCCCAATTTTTGAAGGCACAATCGAATTCAAAGAGGTTCGTTTCAGTTATATCGAGAATGAAGAAGTCATAAAAGGATTTAATTTGAAAATAAAATCAGGTCAAACCATCGCTATTGTGGGAGCTACAGGCGCCGGAAAATCAACGATTATAAACCTACTAAATCGATTTTACGAAATCAATAGCGGAACTATTTTTGTTGACAAACAAAACATTCACGATTATACTTTGGATTCGCTTCGAAAACAAATCGCAGTGGTTTTGCAAGACGTTTTCCTATTTGCTGATACTATATTGAACAACATTACACTTAACAATCCTGATATTTCAAGAGAACAAGTCTTAGCCGCAGCCAAAAAAATTGGAGTACATGATTTTATTATGAGTTTACCCGAAGGCTATGATTATAATGTAAAAGAACGAGGCGTAATGCTATCTTCGGGGCAGCGCCAACTAATAGCTTTTTTACGAGCGTATGTTACCAATCCAAGCATCTTGATTTTGGATGAAGCTACATCATCAATCGATATGTATTCAGAAGAATTAATTCAAGGTGCAACTAAAACCATCACTACGGGACGAACATCAATTATCATCGCACACCGTTTGGCAACGATCATTAACGCAGATAAAATTGTGGTAATGGACAAAGGAATAATTGTAGAACAAGGAACACACCAAGAATTATTAAGCCAAAAAACGGGATATTATAAAAATTTATACGATTCTCAGTTTATACTTAATACCTAATTTCAGATTTGTATAATTAAGGACAACTTATTGTACTTTTCCTATTATCAAATAAAAAATAATTCATAAATTCGCATCAGAATTCTAAAATAGAAAACATACAAACATGACACGAGCCTTTGCGACTGCATTTTTACAACTAAAAAATTAAACACATAAAAATGAAATACGATATTATAGTTTTAGGAAGTGGTCCTGGTGGTTATGTAACCGCAATTAGAGCCTCACAATTAGGGTTCAAAGTAGCAGTTATCGAAAAAGAAAACTTAGGCGGAGTATGCTTAAATTGGGGTTGTATTCCAACAAAAGCATTACTGAAATCAGCACAAGTTTTTGATTACCTGAAACACGCTTCCGATTATGGCTTGACTGTTTCATCTTTTGATAAAAATTTCACGGCAGTTGTAGAACGCAGCAGAGGAATTGCCGATGGAATGAGCAAAGGTGTTGAATTCCTGATGAAAAAAAATAAAATCGATGTAATAGATGGTTTTGGAAAAATGAAACCTGGAAAAAAAGTTGCCGTTACCGCTGCCGATGGAAAAGTAACTGATTACGATGCCGATCATATCATTATTGCAACAGGAGCTCGCTCTCGTGAATTGCCAAACTTGCCTCAAGACGGTGTAAAAGTAATTGGATACCGATTGGCAATGACATTAGAAAAACAACCAAAATCTATGATAGTTGTTGGTTCTGGAGCTATTGGAGTTGAATTTGCACACTTTTATAACGCAATGGGAACCGATGTAACAATCGTTGAATTCCTACCAAATATTGTTCCTTTAGAAGACGAAGATATTTCAAAACAAATGGAACGTTCTATGAAAAAAGCGGGCGTAAAAATTATGACCAACTCTTCTGTAGAAAGAATTGACACTTCAGGTGCTGGAGTAAAAGCGTATGTGAAAACCGCAAAAGGAGAAGAAATTCTTGAAGCCGACATATTACTTTCAGCTGTGGGAATCAAAACCAACCTTGAAAACATTGGATTAGAAGAAGTTGGAATTGCTACCGACAGAGATAAAATAGTGATAAACGATTTCTACCAAACTAACATTCCTGGTTACTATGCTATTGGCGATGTCGTTCCAGGACCAGCATTGGCTCACGTTGCCTCAGCCGAAGGAATTACTTGTGTAGAAAAAATCGCAGGATTACACGTCGATTCAATCGATTATGGAAATATCCCAGGTTGTACTTATGCTAGTCCAGAAATTGCTTCTGTAGGACTAACTGAAAAACAAGCAATCGAAAAAGGATACGAAATAAAAGTTGGAAAATTCCCATTCACCGCATCAGGAAAAGCAAAAGCTTCAGGAACTCCAGACGGATTTGTAAAAGTGATTTTTGATGCCAAATATGGCGAATGGTTAGGCTGCCACATGATTGGCGCAGGCGTAACCGATATGATTGCCGAAGCAGTAGTAGCCCGTAAATTGGAAACTACAGGACACCAAATCCTAAAATCCATTCACCCGCACCCAACTATGAGCGAAGCCGTTATGGAAGCAGTTGCAGAAGCTTATGGCGAAGTAATTCACTTGTAATACTCAAAAATAAATTTCAATATAAATCCGTTTTGTGAAAGCAAAGCGGATTTTTTTTTACTAATTATTCTTTGGGCGCGCCCTCGTTTAGATTATTTCAGGATACAAGACAATCTGTTCTAAACTCGGTCAAGCTGTTCGTTACAATCTTTGCTCCACAAAGGATTTCCACTTCCATCCTTCGCTCAAACCCACATAAAACAACTACTTTTTTGATTACTAAATAATTTCTAAAAACTCAATATATAGCGCCAAAATAATTATTAATCAGCGTATAAACAATTGTTTTAATTCAAAACAAAAAAATTTTAATTATATTTGTAAGGTTAAACATTCAATGCTGATTCCACAAAATTAGTTTCAACGCCACAAATTCAAAAGGTAATAATAAACAATTAAACTATTAGAATTTATGAATACCATTTTAGCTCGTTCAGGAAATTATTTCGATACTTACTTCAGTTCAATAAACGTTCGCAAAATAGAACTAATCATTCTTCGTTTAGCCGTTTTTTCATTCTTGCTGCATTTATTACTTATATTTTTAGGTAACAATTTTTTATATTTCCAAAATTTACAGCACAGCTATCTAAGAGCCATTTATACCCCTTTTAGTTTCATTCTGCTATATGAAGTTTTTCTACTGGTCATTATCATTCCCAAATCAATTTCTGAATTTATAGGTAAACAATTTGAAGTAATAACCTTAATTACACTGAGGAGTTTCTTTCACGATATTGCCGAACTCGATTTAAAAAACTCCATTAACATCTCTAATCCAGAATTTATAAGTTTAATGTACGACCTCTGTGCCGCACTAGTTATGCTTGGTTTAACGATTTTATACTATAAAATATATCAAAATAATGGTAAATCAGAAATCTTTAATGAACTCAATAATTTTATAAATATTAAAAAAATGGTCTCATTAGGGATGATTATAATCTTATTATTA
Source organism: Flavobacteriaceae bacterium (assembly GCA_009693635.1). Classification (GTDB taxonomy): domain Bacteria; phylum Bacteroidota; class Bacteroidia; order Flavobacteriales; family Flavobacteriaceae; genus Flavobacterium. Next base: position 25,839 of record SHWW01000002.1, on the reverse strand, counting down.
TTAAGTATCAGTAGCTTTTATAAATGGGGTTTTGAAATGATAATAGCTTTACAAACTGATAAAAATTTCCCTAATTCAAACGCTGTATTCTATTCAGATTTTTTCTCTATTATGATTTTTGTAGATGTTTTGTTATTAATTATATCATTTACATATCACTTTTCGTTTTTCACAATTTTCAGAAATGCGAGTTTTATTATCACAACCATTTTAATACGGATGTCATTAACCATCGAAAAACCAATGAATTATATCATCATATTAATTGGTTTTTTATTTTCAATTTTTTCATTCTATCTTTTTGGATTACGAAAAAAAATAGAGAAATAAATGATACTAAAAATTCCCCAAGACTAATTTGTCTAAAATTATTTGGACTAAACCCTTTACATTAAATTAGTTATAAATTTAAGCGATTCATCTACAAATTGTAATTTCAAATTAGCATTTACACCTTTGAAATGTAGAAACTTTTTGTACCCGTCTAAAAAACGTATATTTGCAGCAAATTTAGATTTTATGAATACTTTCGAGCAATTCAATCTTCCAAAATCCGTTCAAAAAGCAATTGATGATTTAGGATTTGTGACGCCTACTCCAATTCAGAAAAAATCTTTTTCTGTAATTATGTCAGGGCGCGATATGATGGGAATTGCACAAACGGGTACCGGGAAAACTTTTGCGTACTTATTGCCTTTATTGAAATTATATAAATTTACACCAACTGATACTCCCAAAATTGTAATCTTGGTTCCTACAAGGGAATTGGTAGTACAAGTCGTTGAAGAGGTGGAGAAATTAACAAAATATATGTCGGTGAGAACCATCGGGATTTTTGGTGGTGTGAATATTAACACGCAAAAAAAATCAGTATATCAAGGAATTGATATTTTGGTGGGAACCCCTGGACGGGTAATGGATTTGGCTTTGGACAGCGTAATCCGATTTGATGATACTCAAAAATTAGTCATTGACGAGTTTGACGAAATGTTGAATTTGGGTTTTCGAGTTCAATTGACTTCTATTTTGGCAATGATGTCAAGAAACAAACGTCAAAATATTCTTTTTTCGGCTACAATGACCGACGAAGTGGATGCGATTTTGAATGATTTCTTCGATTTTCCTGAAGAAGTTACGCTTTCAGCATCGGGAACTCCATTAGAAAACATCAAACAAATTACCTATAATGTTCCGAATTTTAACACTAAATTAAACCTTTTAATTCATTTACTCGAAACCGATGAATCGATGGAACGGATCTTGGTTTTTGTGAACAATAAGAAAATTTCGGATATGGTTCACGAGCGAATTGAAGAACAATTTGAAGGACAATTTGGGGTAATTCACTCAAATAAATCTCAAAATTATCGTTTGAGTACGATGGCTTCTTTTCAAGAAGGAAATTTGAGAGGAATTATTACCACCGATATTATGGCAAGAGGTTTGGATATTTCAAATATTTCGCACGTAATCAACTTTGAAGCTCCCGAAATGCCTGAATTATACATGCACAGAATTGGTAGAACAGGTCGTGCCGATGCCGCGGGAACCGCCATTAGTTTTATTACGCCACGGGAAGACGATTTTAAAACCGAAGTTGAAGAATTGATGGGGCAATTGCTTGAAATAGTTAAATTTCCTGAAGTTGTAGAAATTTCAACCAAATTAATTGAGCCTGAAAAAGACAAACAACCGATAAAGTTTTTGCTTAAAAAACCAAAATTAGATGGTGACGGTGCTTTTCATGAGAAATCAAAAAAGAATAAAAAAGTAAATCTTGGAGGACCATCAAAAACAAAGAAGAAAGTTTCGGGTTCTGTGAATAGAAATATGCTTAAAACGAGAGATAAAAAACGTAAAGACAAGAAATAAATCTTGTTTGTTACTTGAAAATTGATAATTGATTGCTATTTTTGACAAACGCTAATTAGAATGCAATTTAAACATCCAGAAATACTCTATTTCCTTTTATTATTGGTAATTCCAATTCTGGTTCATTTGTTTCAATTAAGACGTTTTAAAAAAGAATATTTTACTAATGTTCGCTTCCTTAAAGAGCTTTCAATTCAAACTCGGAAGAGTTCAAAAATCAAAAAATGGTTGCTTTTAATTACGCGAACGTTGTTATTAGCGTCAATCATCATTGCCTTTGCACAACCTTTTTTCCTACCTAAAGACAGGAAAAATGCCACCAATGAAATGTATATTGTTTTAGACAACTCGTTTTCGATGCAAGCAAAAGGTAAAAAAGGCGAACTTTTGAAACGTGCTGTTCAGGAATTATTAGAAACCACAACCGAAAAACAGACTTTTACATTGATTACCAATTCGGAAACGTTTTGGAATACCGACATAAAATCGATTCAAAAAGAAGTTCAAAACCTTACCTACAGCGCTTTGCCATTTCAACTTGAAAGTGCTATGGCAAAAATAAAATCTCACAAAACACCTTTCAATAAAGACATTATTATTATTACAGATGCATTAGGATTAGAACAAAAACAATTGAAAAGTATTGATTCTAACTTCAATACTTATTTTATAAATCCTGAAGGAGAACAAAAAAACAATATTTCAATTGACAGTGTTTTCATCAAACAAAACTTAAATGATTTTTATGAAATTGGCGTAAAATTGACTTCTTACGGTGAACAAAAAAATGCTATTCCAATAGCTTTGTACAATGAGAAAAAGCTCTTTACCAAAACCTTAGTAAAGTTTGAAACCCAAGAAAATAGGATTAACTTTACAATTCCTAAAAAGGATTTTAACGGTTATGTTTCTATAAATGACGGAAGTTTATCGTATGATAATACGTTCTATTTCAGCATTTCAAAACCAGAGAAAACCAATGTAATTAGCATTGGAAAAACAGAAAAAAGTAGCTTCTTATCAAGAATTTATACCGTTTCCGAATTCAATTATTCCAATTCAACAATAGAAACTTTAGACTACAATGCCATTGAAAAGCAAGATGTAATTGTGTTGAATGAAGTAGAAAAAATTCCACAAGCATTGAAAACCAACCTTAAATCGTTTGTTGAAAAAGGGGGTAATTTGGTTGTAATTCCTTCCAATGAAAATACAACTTCTGATTTGAATCGATTTTTGGGAACTTTCGGAAAAATCCAATTTGGCGCTTTACAAAATACCAATAAGTTAATTACGAAAATTGCCTTTCAACATCCTATATTCCAATCGGTATTTGAGAAAAAAATAGTCAATTTTCAGTATCCAAATACCAAACAATCTTTTGGAGTTTCAAGTCCAAATCCACCAATTTTGAGTTTTGAAGACAAAAATGTATTTTTAATCACTTTGCAAAACCAAATTTCAGCTGTTTATGTATTTTCGGCACCTATAAATAAAGTAAATTCTAATTTTCAGAATTCTCCGTTGATTGTTCCTATATTTTATAATATGGCTCAAAACGCTTATAAAACTGGAGTAAATGCGAAAATAATTGGTGAAAACCACCCTTTTTTAGTGGCAACTAGTCTATCAAAAGACGAAATTGTAAATGTGAAAAATGCATCAGAAAAATTCATTCCAATTCAACAAATCTTGAATAATAAAGTCAAACTTTTATTCAATGATTACCCAACTTTTGCGGGGAATTTTGGAGTTTACAAACAAGATGATTTTATACAAAATATCAGTTTTAACTACAATCGATCTGAAGGTAATTTGGCTTTAGCCAATAGCAATTTATTATCAGATTACAAAGTCGTAAACTCAGTTGACATTGTATTTAACAGTTTGCTTTCAGACCGAAGCAATTATGAAATTTGGAAATTGTTTGTCCTATTAACACTATTATTTTTAACTTTAGAAGTAGTAATTCAAAAATTTGTAAAATGAAACTAATCATCAGAGAAGCAAGAATTATTGACTCAAAAAGTCCTTTTCACAACAAAATTGTGGATGTAAAAATCAAAGAAGGAACTATTGAAAAAATTGGAACTAATCTTCCTAAAGAATCCGGTTTTGAAGAAATAAAACTTGAAAACCTCCATATTTCTGAGGGCTGGTTTGACAGTAGCGTTTCGCTTGGAGAACCTGGTTTTGAAGACCGAGAAACCATTCCAAACGGACTAAATGTTGCTGCAAAAAGTGGTTTTACCGCAATTGCTTTGCAACCCAACACCTACCCTATTATTGACAACCAATCGCAAATAAATTTTGTAAGAAATAAAGCCATGGGTTTTGCAACAGAATTATTTCCTATTGGTGCTTTCACAAAAGAGAGCGAAGGGAAGGATATGGCAGAATTATTCGATATGAAAAATGCGGGAGCAGTTGCTTTTGGAGATTATAATAAAAATACTGACAATGCCAATTTACTGAAAATTGGATTGCAATATGTTCAAGATTTTGACGGATTGCTTCTTGCATTTTGTCAAGATACAACGATAAATGGAAATGGAGTTGCTAATGAAGGCGTTGTTTCTACGAGATTGGGATTGAAAGGAATTCCAAATTTAGCCGAAGAACTTCAACTGTCAAGAAACCTATTTTTATTAGAATATACAGGTGGAAAAATGCATATTCCAACAATTTCAACCGCAAAATCAGTTGAATTAATTAAAAATGCAAAAGCCAAAGGATTGAACGTTACTTGTAGTGTTGCAGTACATAATTTATTTTTAACAGACGAAAAATTAGATGGTTTTGACACCCGATATAAAGTTTCACCGCCTTTGAGAACAGAAGCAGACCGAAAAGCTTTATTAGAAGGAATTTTAGACAACACCATCGATATGATTACTTCAGATCATAATCCGATTGATATTGAACATAAAAAAATGGAATTTGACGGAGCCAAAAACGGGACAATTGGTTTGGAAACTGCTTTTGGAGCGCTAACATCAGTACTGCCTTTAGAAAAAGTAATCGAAAAATTAACCGCTGGAAAAAGTAGGTTTAGCGTTGAAATCGCATCAATAAAAGAAGGTTTAAAAGCAAATATCACTCTTTTCAATCCAAATGGAAATTGGACATTCAACAAAGAAAACATCTTATCGAAATCGAAAAACTCGGCTTTTATTGGAATCGAATTAAAAGGAAAAGTGTACGGAATTTACAGTCAAGGAAAATTAGTCTTAGCTTAAAAATAATATGGAAAACTCAGTAGAAGAAGGGAAAATAGCCGCAATAACAAGTTACGTTTTAGTAGTTGGCGTTTTAATTGCTATGTCAATGAATAGTGAAAGTAAAAATTCATTTGTGTCGTTTCACATTCGTCAAGCATTAGGAATTTCATTGACTTTTATATCTTTAGGATTAATAATTAGTAATTTTGACAGCCTTCTTATCTCCGCACCAATGTGGATTTCTGTTTCTGTATTATGGAGTTATGGTATTTTCAGTGCCATAAATGGAACTACAAAACCAATGCCTTTATTGGGTAATTATTTTCAAAAATGGTTTAAAAGCATCTCATAAATATGGAATTATCATTAGTTTATCAAATAAGAGAACCAAAAATAAACGCAGATAAAAACCCATTATTACTATTATTGCACGGTTACGGGAGCAATGAAGCCGATTTATTTTCTTTTGCTTCAGAACTCCCAGACGAGTATTATGTGGTTTCTGCACGAGCACCTTATTATTTACAATATGAAAGTTATGCTTGGTACGCCATCAACTTTGATGCAGACCAGAAGAAGTTTTCAGATCACGACCAAGCCATAATTTCAAGAGATTTAGCACTTAATTTCATTGATGAATTGATTGCGAATTATCCAATTGATTGTTCCAATGTAACTTTAATCGGCTTTAGCCAAGGTTCTATTTTGAGTTATTCAATTGCACTGTCTTATCCTAAAAAAGTTCAAAAAGTAGCAGCTATGAGCGGTTATTTGAACCTAGATATTATTCAAGAAAACTATCAAAGTAATGATTTTAGCAACTTGAAAATATTTGCTTCCCACGGATCGGTAGATCAAGTAATTCCTGTGGATTGGGCAAGAAAAACACCCGCTATTTTGGAAGCTTTAGGTATTAAAACAACCTTTAAAGAATACCCAATTGGTCACGGGGTTTCCCCACGGAACTTTTATGATTTAAAAAATTGGTTGCTAGAAAAATAAATAAAACCTCACTAATTACTGTTTTTGGTACAATAAGGATTGATTAACTTCAAAAGAAATGCTTTTGTCATCGTTTAAAAAATACTTCAATAAAACTTCGCCCCAATATTCTCCATCACAATAATCGGCAATAATCCACCTGTGATTTAGTACTTTTATTTTATTGATAATAAACTTATTTGCTCCTAATTTTTCTTGACCTGTGTAAGGATTTCCATTTGGAATATCATTAAAGTCCATTAATTTATCTTTAAGTAATGGTATTAATGTTGCAAAATCTATATTTAATTCTGGTACATCAGAGTAAAAATAATTCTGTGCTTTCTCGTTGTTTTCTATAGAAAAATAGTTTGCATCAATCAAATTATCATTTAGTTTCACTTCATTAACTTTGTTTTTTTTTGTCAATTTATCAAGCTGTTCTTTTTGAAAAGCTACTTCTTTTGAATAATAAGAATAAGTGAAAACATTGAAAACTAATGCAAGAATAAATAGGTAGAGTAAAAGGGATTGTTTCATTTTTTAAATATTAATTTCTAAATTATCATATGCTAAAAAAACGTTTTTAGGAAGTTTTTGTTGTACTTCATCGTGAAAACCTAAAATATGACTTATATGAGTCAAATAGGTTTTTTTTGGTTGCACCAAAGCTATAAATTTTAAGGCTTCTTGCAAATTAAAATGCGAACTATGTGGCTCTTCACGTAAGGTATTTACTACCAGAACATCAAGGTTTTTTAACTTTTCAAGTTCTGAATTTTGAATAGTTTTCACATCCGTAAGGTATGCAAAATTATCAATTCTATAGCCAAATACTTGAAGATTTCCGTGCATAACATTAATTGGAATTACTAATTTTCCTCCCAAAATGAATGGCTGATTATTGATTACTTCAATTGGAGAAACGGTTGGGGCACCAGGATATTTATTCACCGTCTCAAAAATATAATCGAATCTTCTTTTTAAATTTTCTAGTACGCGTTGGTGTGCATAAATTGGAATATTTCCTTGCTTGAAATTAAAAGGACGAATATCATCCATTCCGGCGGTATGATCGGCATGCTCATGCGTATACAAAATAGCTTCTACTTTAGGACATTTTGAAGTTAGCATTTGTTGTCTAAAATCCGGACCGCAATCAATTACGAAAGAAAATCCTTCCCAAGAAATCCATACAGAAACGCGTAATCGCTTGTCTTTAGGGTTCTCACTTTGGCATACAGAATGATGACTTCCTATAACTGGAATTCCTTGCGACGTGCCGGTGCCTAAAAAATATACTTTCAACAAATTTCTTTTTTACAAAAATAAGATTAAAAATCTTTTATTAAAGCCCTATTTTATTAACTTTGTGAACAAGTTATTTTACATCATAAAATGGAGACTGAAATAAAATTAAAAGGTGACAAAGTCATCGAGCAAATTCCTTCTATAAAAGACAAAGCGCTTCGTATCAATTTGAACGAAAACATCTATGGCACTTTTGCTGAAATTGGTGCTGGTCAAGAAACCGTTAGGCATTTTTTTAGATCGGGAGGTTCTTCCGGAACAATTGCGAAAGCAATGTCAGCCTACGATAAAGATTTTAGTGATGCCATTTATGGAGATGAAGGTGATGGCAGGTATGTAATCGAAAGTCGCTTAAAAAAAATGCTATCTCACGAATACGACTTGATTGAAAAAAGGTTAAGCAGAGCTAAACATCCAAATAAAATGTTTTTTAGCTATGCTAATACCGTTGCAACCATTGATTTCGCAAAACAATTCAAAGGCCACGGTTGGGTAGGAATTAGATACCAAATTGAACCTGATGAAGATGTAAATGAAATTATTATTCATATGCGATTTAAGGAAACTGATGCAAAATTGCAACAAGAAACCTTAGGTGTTTTGGGAGTAAATTTGATTTATGGTGCTTATTACAAATACAACGACCCTAAAAAATTGCTTCGTTATTTATATGACCATTTAGATAAAGACCAATTAGAAATTGACACTATTAACTTTTCAGGACCTCGTTTTGCTAATGTTGACAATCGCTTAATGAGTTTACAATTGGTAAAAAATGGAATGACTGATGCGGTTATGTTTGACCCAAATGGGAATAACATTTTGCCAGCAGCCATTCTTTACAAAAAAAATATCCTGGCATTAAGGGGAAGTTTCAGACCAGTTACGAAAGTAAATATGGATATGTACGAGCATTCCTTGAAAATGTTTCTCAACGAAAATAAAGTTGATAGGGAAAATACCTTGGTGATTTTTGAAATCACACTTTCTAATTTACGTTCCGACGGAGAAATTGACGAACGTGATTTTATGGATCGAGCGAAATTGCTTTGTTCCTTAGGGCAAACAGTAATGATTTCGAACTTCCAAGAATATTATCGAGTAGTTGAATATTTCTCTAATTATACTAAAGCTCGAATGGGATTAGCAATGGGAGTAAATAATTTAATCGATATATTCGATGAAAAATACTACCGCCATTTGAGTGGTGGAATTTTAGAAGCCTTTGGAAAACTTTTCTATCGTGATTTAAAAGTATTTTTATACCCAATGCTTGGGGAAAATAGTGAAATAATAACTTCAAATAATTTGAAAGTACATCCAAGAATGAAAGAGTTGTATAAATTCTTCAAATTCAATGGGAAAGTAATCGATATTGAAGATTTCGACCCACAAAATTTAGAAGTTTTTTCACGTGAAGTCTTGAAAATGATTAGCAATGGAAAATCCGGTTGGGAAGAAATGCTACCAGGAGGAATTAGTGAAATCATCAAAAAACAGCGCCTTTTTGGGTTCGATCCTAATAAGGTTTTGAAAGCCAAAAACTAATTCAAAATACAAATATATAAAGCCAAGAAGAACTAATGCTGCTTTTTGTCTTTTTTATTTTAAAATATTTAGGCTAAAAAATATTATGTAAACACTATCAAAAAAAACAATAATTCCTTTTTATTTGGACTTGAAATTTTTATTTTGAAGTAATAATAAGAAAAAAAAGTATGTATTGAATAAAAATGTGTCTTTACAAAAAATCTTCATAACAAATAATATATATTAAAAATTGAATTAAACCAAAAATAGTATATTATAACTGTTATTGACTTAATTAATATAATAATAATCTAATAATAAAATTATGAAAACTAAAATCTTTGCAATTGCAACACTTATTTTGACTTTAGTTTCTTGTTCAAAAGAAAATGATGAAAAAAATCAAAATAGTGTTTTGGTATTGAAAGTTGATTATAATACAAACCTATTTGAAGGAGGAAAAGAGTTGTCTTTTACTAATATTACTTCTAATATGACCGTAACTAATCAATATCTTTCTAACGGAGATTTTGGAAGTATAAAACTAAAATATCAAGAATTAAATGAAACTATATTTGATGGAACTATATTTTGGATGGGGCTTGGACAAATTAATTATCCTCAAAATCTATTAAATGCAAATCAGTTTGACAGGACTGAAACAGCCGATTTTGCAACTCCAATTGCAGGATTTGAGAATGTATTTAATCCCAATAACTTAACATATAACTATAACACTATTTGGGATTCCGTTCAAAGTCTAAGAAAGGTGAGGCAGTATTTAAACTCAAATCCAAATGCAACAGTTAAAATTTTTCTCTACACTCCAAGTGTTGGGATTGGAAATCCATCAGATTGGGATTGGATTATTTTTATGAAAAACTAATAAAAAAATACTTCTGCCATCAAGGAGTTGCAAAAACAAGAAATATCTTTTTATGGGTTGGTTTTCCAAAAGATACAGCGAATAGTTTAACGAATGGTATGGAAAAACTAAAATTTATGCTCATAAAAAACCCTAAAACTATTTTAGAATTTGGTTGGCGTGGTCTTTGGTTTTTACATCCAAAATAACTTCGTCAATAATTCCATTTTCATCAATTATGAAAGTGGTTCTGTAAATTCCATCATATTCTTTTCCCATGAACTTTTTAGGTCCCCAAACTCCAAACGCTTCAATCACTAATTTGTCTTCATCTGCCAAAAGAGGGAAGGGAAAATCAAATTTATCTCTGAATTTGGCTTGCGCTTTTTGAGAATCGGCACTTACGCCTAAAATGGCATAATTGTTAGATTGGAAACGTCCGAAATTATCACTTAAATCACATGCTTCTGCAGTACAACCTGGCGTATTTGCTTTTGGATAAAAGAAAACAACTAATTTTTTTCCTTTGTAATCGGCTAATTTGTGAGTATTACCGTTTTGGTCAACTCCTGAAAATTGAGGCGATTTATCACCTTTTTTTAATGTTGTCATGGTATCTTTTTTAAATTAAAACTGCTTATTTGAAAATGAATTTTAGTGAATTTATTGTAGTAAATTTACGAACCAAATTTAATGAAAAATGAATAAGCAAGAACGAATAACATTTGTTATTAATTCGTTAAAAGAAAAATATCCCAGTATTCCGATTCCATTAGACCATAAAGATCCTTATACTTTGTTGATTGCTGTGCTGTTATCGGCGCAATGCACTGATGTTCGGGTTAATAAAATTACGCCTTTATTGTTTGCAAAAGCGGATAATCCGTATGATATGATTAAAATGTCTGTGGAGGAAATTAAAGCGATTATAAGACCTTGTGGATTGTCTCCAATGAAATCGAAAGGGATTCATGGATTGTCACACATATTAATTGACAAACACGAGGGAAAAGTTCCGAAAAGTTTTAAAGCCTTGGAAGAGCTTCCTGCCGTAGGGCATAAAACCGCAAGTGTGGTAATGTCGCAAGCTTTTGGAGTTCCTGCTTTTCCTGTAGATACGCACATTCACCGCTTAATGTACCGATGGAATTTGACAAATGGAAAAAATGTAACACAAACTGAGAAAGACGCAAAACGGATTTTTCCTGAGGAAATTTGGAATGATTTGCACTTACAAATCATCTGGTATGGGCGAGAATATTCGCCTGCCAGAGGTTGGAATTTAGATTTAGATGTAATCACAAAAACTGTAGGACGGAAATCGGTTTTGGAAGAATACTACAAAAAAAATCCCGATAAGATATCGGGATTTTGATTAATTAGCTAAGATTTCAATTGACATTTTACCAACTTTTAAAATATTCAATGCTTTTGAATAATTAAGTAAGAACAGTATTGTTTCTTTTTTTGGTAAAATTCTTGAACCTTTTAAAGCCTCTTGAGGGTAAATTTTCGCCATAATTAAATAATAATTAATTTATATTTAACCATAACGTATTATATTTTCAAATAGTATTAATTAGTTAATATAATTTGATGTTTGTCAATAACTTTTCTTAAGTTCATAATTGCATAACGCATTCTACCAAGAGCCGTATTGATGCTAACGCCTGTCGTTTCTGAAATTTCTTTGAAACTTAGGTCTTGATACATTCGCATCATAAGAACTTCTTTTTGTTCAGCAGGAAGTTCCTCAATTAATTTTCTCAAATCGTTTTCTACTTGAGTTGTAATTAATTGTGATTCAATGTTGGGTACATTATCTGACATAATGGAAAAAATAGAAAATTCCTCTGTTTCTCTGTACATCGGCATTTTTTTATTTCTTCGGTAATGATCTATGATAAGGTTGTGAGAAATTCGCATTACCCATGATAAAAATTTTCCTTCTTCGTTATAGGAATTAGACTTCAGGGTTTTAATAACTTTAATAAAAGTATCCTGAAATATATCGTCTGAAATATCTCTATCCGATAATTTGGAATAGATAAAACCGTAAATCTTAGATTGGTGTCTGTTAATTAAAATAGTCAAGGCGTTTTCATCACCTGCTAAGTAATTTTTCACCAATAGTGAATCTGGGATTTGTACAATAGCCATAAAATACTTTTTAGTTATTAAAATAAAAATTGGAGAATTATCTCTAAAAAGTAGTTTTTAGTATAGGCAAATGTTAAATTAGAATTAATATTTAAACAAATATAATATAAAATTTATTAAAAAAAAATTATTTAGAAATTTTAACATTTATAATGCAATAAAATTTAAAAAATAGTGACAAATCTTTAATAAATCACGAAAGAAGTTGAATAATAATCAGAGCTATTGGTAGACTTTTATGTAATCAATCTTAAATTCTTGAGGAAATACTTTATTATCGACTTCTGGACCACCAAAATTACCACCAACAGCCAAGTTGACAATTATGTAAAAAGGTTGGTTAAACGGCCAAATATCATCGTTTTTAAACGTTGGTTGAAATGTATAAACTAATTTAGAATCCACAAAAAATTCAATTTTTTCTTTAGTCCAATCCATTGTATAAACATGAAACCCTTCCTCAATGTTTTCAATTTTAGTTTTCTTGGTATTGATAGTTTCGCCATGGCTGTCTTGCGTGTGCAAAGAAGTGAAAACCATGTGCGGTTCTCTTCCTACATATTCCAAAATATCAATTTCACCACATTTAGGCCAACCAATATTTGAAATATTAGAACCTAACATCCAGAAAGCAGGCCACAGACCTTGACCAACCGGCAATTTTGCTTTTGCTTCAAAACGTCCGTATTGAAACTGTTTCTTACTCTTAGTTGTTATTTTTGTAGAAGTAAAAACATCTGAATCCAATTTCGCTTGGATTACTAAATTTCCATCAACTATATTATGATTTTTTTCGGTATAGATTTGGCGTTCGTTATTTCCCCAACCACATAAATCAGGACATCCATTTCCCAATTCAAAATTCCAAAAAGACATATCAAGAGTTTTGGCATTGAAATTTTCTTCCCAAACCAATTTTCGTTTTTGGGTTTGAGCAAAATTAAGATTACTAATAATTAAAAGAACAATAAAATACTTTTTCATCAAGCTAATTAATTTATAAATTGAAAACTACCTTCAAGAGTAGTTATTGAGCTTCCGCCAATAAATACTTTAAAATCACCTGGTTCTGTTTCCCATTTTGAATTTGCAGTGAAAAACTCTACTGTTTTTTCGTTAATAATAAAAGTTACATCCTTTGATTCGTTAGGCTGCAATTCAACCATTTCAAATCCTTTTAGTTCTTTTACAGGTCTTGTAGAACTAGCTACTAAATCACGAATATACAATTGAGTAACTTCTTTTCCAGCAACTTTTCCTGTATTTTTAAGAGTAAAACTAACTTTAATTTCACCATTTTTTGAAAATGAATAAGCACTTAATTTTATATTAGAATACTCAAATTTGGAATAACTCAAACCATATCCAAAAGGATATAACGGAGTGTTTTTTTCATCAGAATAATGCGACCAAAATACACTTTCTGGTTCGTTCATTGTTGGTCTTCCAGTATTTTTATAATTGTAATAAATAGGCACTTGACCAACATTTCTAGGGAATGTCATAGGTAATTTTCCACTTGGATTATAATCGCCATAAAGTACTTGCGCAATTGCATTTCCACTTTGAGTTCCCAAATGCCAAGCTTCTAAAATGGCAGGAATATGAGCATCTGCCCAAGGAATTGTCAATGGACGACCATTATTTAAAACCAAAACAATATTAGAATTTACATTATAAATTGCTTCCAATAATTCTTGCTGTACTCCAGGCAATCCTATTTCTGTTCTGCTTCTGCCCTCGCCTGTTTGCAAACCGTGTTCTCCCAAAACCATAACGACAACATCCACTTGTTTGGCTAGAGCAATTGCTTCTGCAAATCCCGATTTATCTGTAGTATTTATTTTAGTTTCCCAAACAAATTGCGTTCTTCCAATTGCTACATCAGCACCTTTTGAATAGGTAAGTTGGTTGTCTTTGTATTTTTGTAAACCTTCTAAAACAGAAACTGCAGAATTATCATCTGCAGCAATTCTCCAACTTCCTAAAGGACTTGTTTTATCATTTGCAAGAGCACCGATTAATCCAATTTTAACACCTGATTTTTTTAGTGGTAATAGTTCGTTTTCATTTTTCAAAAGCACAATCGACTTTTTAGCAACATCTAAAACACCGTCTTGAAAAGCTTTTTTTCCAACGGTTTGTTTTTCATTGTTTTCGTCACAATATTTATAAGGATTTTCAAATAATCCCAATTCAAATTTTACTCTTAGAATACGTCCTGCGGCATCGTCAACAAGGCTTTCGCTTACTTTACCTTCACGAACAAGGTTTACTAAATTTTCAACATAAGCATTCGATTCCATATCCATATCCGATCCAGCTTTAACAGCTATTTCAGAAGCTTGTTTTTTATCTTTAGAATAACCATGATTTATCATTTCCCCAATTGAACCCCAATCTGAAACTACAAAACCGTTAAAATTCCATTCTCCTTTAAGTATTTTTCTTTGTAAATAGGAATTTCCAGTTGAAGGAATACCACTTATTTCATTGAATGAATTCATAAAAGTTCTCACTCCAGCATCAGAAGCGGCTTTAAATGGAGGTAAGATGAGGTTTTGTAACGTAGATTCACCAATATCAACCGTATTATAATCGCGACCAGATTCTGCAAAAGCATAACCAGCAAAATGTTTGGCACAAGCCAAAATTGACTTATTAGATTTAAAATTATCCCCTTGAAAACCTTGAACTCTTGCAATTGCAATTTTACTACCTAAATAAGGATCTTCACCAGCACCTTCCATTACTCTTCCCCAACGAGCATCTCTAGCGATATCAACCATTGGTGCAAATGTCCAATTTATTCCTACTGAAGAAGCTTCTTCCGCAGCCATAGAAGCCGAGTTTTTAATTGCTTGTAAATCCCAACTTGCAGCTTCAGCTAATGGGATTGGACTTATTGTTTTATATCCATGGATCACATCAAACCCAAAAAGCAATGGAATGCCTAGGCGTGTTTGTTCTACAGCAATTTTTTGAATGGCTCGAACATCCTTAACTCCTTTAACATTAAGCATTGCACCTACACAACCATTTTTCAAATCTGCATATTTTTTTGCTGCTTGACCGTCTTTTGGTGATGGTCCAGTTATATCCCAAAAACCATTGTACTGATTCATTTGACCTACTTTTTCTTCTAAAGTCATTAGTTTTAAAATAGAATCAACTTTAACATCAATTGGATTAATTGGATTACCATAACCAACCACTGCCTTAGGAGCGGAGCAACTTAAAAAGAATAAGGTTATTAATACTATTAGAGATTTTAATAGGTTTTTCATCAAATGATAATTCAATAATTCATAAAAAACAATAAGCAGTTGGTAACTACTTGTTGTTATCAATTTCTTGTTTTTTATTGGTAAACTCTTACGTAATCAACTAACATTGATGATTGTGTGAAAGCTGGATCAACAGTTCCACCAAAAGTTCCTCCCATAGCCACATTCATAATCAAGAAAAAGTCACTATTGAATGGTAGTGAATTTGTATTTATTACAGAGTGAAACAATACATTATCTACAAAGAATCTAATAGATTGTGGGCTCCAAATTACTTTGTATTTATGGAATGTTGTGGAAACACTAGTAGCTGAAGTTCGGTTTGTAACTGAATTACCACCAGAACGTCCTGTATAATGAACCGATCCAAGAATTTCATTAGGTTGATTGCCTTTGTGTTCCATAATATCAATTTCACCACAAGCTGGCCAAGTATTCGTTGCATAATTTTGCCCTAACATCCACAAGGCTGGCCAAGTTCCTGCACCTGCAGGTAATTTTGCATTAAATTCAACTTTACCGTATTTGAATTCAAATTTATTTTCCGATTTTAATCTAGCAGAAGTATAAGAATTTCCAGTTTTTACAGCAGTAAGTACCAAATTTCCACCTTGAACCACTGCATTTGTTAGAGTGTTGGTATAGCTTTGAAGTTCACCGTTACCCCAACCTCCAGCACCTAAATCATAACCCCATTTGTTTGGGTTAGGAGCTCCGTCAGTTGAGAATTCATCTGAAAATACCAAATTAGAGTAGTCTGTTGCATCTTGAGTTGGCTGAACTGTAGTAAAAGTATGGTACCACGCTAAAGCTGGATTTCCTCCCATTACCGCACGAACCACCATTCTAGTTTCAGTAATTGATAAAATTTCATAGGAACTTTGGCCAATATAGTAACCCATAAAACCGCCGTCAGAGAAATTCATCATGGTTCCACGAGTACGTGTAGCATGACTAGGACTTGCCATAACTACTGATTCAGATGGTCCAAGATTCAAATTTTTCAAACCTCCAGCATTATAGTTATAACAAAAATCGTAACCAGCCGTTCCTCCAGCTACGCTTTGAAAATCTTTATTAAAGAATGTTTGTCCTTGATTATTTAATTTGAATTTTAATTGGTTTCCTACTTTTGAAAAAATCAATTCATTTCCGTAAAGACAAGCGCTATCAGGGGACGCTGCTTTTTCCCAAGGGGCCGCTTGATACCATAGTGGAAAATAATTTTGTGTATCGTCAGAACTATTTGGACCAACACCTAAATGTCCTGGTTCAGAAGCTGACCAATACCAAGTTTTTTGAGTTCCACCAGTTAAAAATTGAACAGCTTCAGGATCTTCAAAATTACTTAAAATAGTTACATCAATTGTTGTAGTTGCCGCAACCCCACCTTTTCCGGTGGCAATAACAGTTACGATAAAAGTATTTAAACCGGTTTGATTGTATCTTTTTTCAAATATTCCAGAAGGTGAATTTGTTGTAGTCCCATCACCAAAAATATATCGGTACGAAATTGCATGATCTGCTTTTGCAGTGAATACTACTTTTCCACTTCCATCACCATTTGGAGCAGTAGTAGCATTTTGACCTAAAATTTGAGCGGTAACTATAAAATTTGATGGCGTATCTATATCTCCAAAAGTTTTAATTTCCTCTTGGCAACTTGCCATAAAGAATAACGTAATTAAGGATACAATATTTATTAATTTTTTCATTTTATTGTTTTTTAGTTTATGAAAATTAATCATAATTAGTTAGTCAAAATTACAGAGTCAAAATAGAAAGTATAATTTGCAGATGCATCTCCTTGAGTTCCTAAATCAAAAATAAAAACTAGCTTTTGATATTGATTAGTAGTTGATATTGAAGTATAATCAAAAGTGAGTTCTTGCCAAGCATTTGCAACTGTAGAAGTAGCTTCTCTTTCAAAATTTATTCCGCCATTGGTTAAGTTTTCAACTTTCAATAATAATTTAGCTCCAACTCTTGGAGAATAAACTTTAACTTTAAACTTTTTATTCACAGAAAAATCTATTGGAGAAGAAAGTGCAATTAGACTACCTCCCCATACTTGTCCGGGTCCTTTTATCATTTTAGCAACAAAAGCCGAAGTGTTTATTCCAGATGGAAATGGATTGGCAACTCTAGTAGCGTTTCCACCATCAAAATTCAAGAACGAGTAATTAATTGAAGTCGATTCAAAATCAACTGGTAAAAGTAATAGCACTGATCTTGTAACAGTAACCATTCTTGTAAATGGAACTGCAGATTGAGCACTTCCACTAACAGCATAGACTCTTATTTGGTAGGTTCCAGGATTGGTATAAACGTGAGTTTTTGTTTCCCCTTCTAAAAATGTTTCAGGTAATTCGTTAGGATTTTCACCATAATAAATTCTGAAATTAGTTTGAAAATCAGCTGTTGCAGTAACATTAATTTCCATTGTATTTAAAGTCGAAACGTTTACATTAACTGATAAATTTGTCGGTGGGAAGAATGAAATCGCCAAAGGAAATGTTTTTTCGGTTCTTTTACCATTTAAAGTAATTCCTACAATTCTAAGAGTATAATTTCCCTCATTATATCGGTGTGTTGTTGGAACACCAGCACCTAATAAAGCAGGTTGTAAGGTAGTGTCACCATAATACACTTCAAATTGTGAAATCCCTTCTCCAATAGGAATAATGGTTACTGTTCCAGTATTATCGGGAGCGATAGAAATCTTTGCAGAAATGTTTGAAGGTGCAGCAATTGCATCTAAATTAATTTCTTCAATGTCTTTTGTACATCCTATTAGAATGGTCAAAACAAATAAGCTAATTAATAATTTAATATTTTTCATAGTTCTAATTTTTAGTATCCAGGGTTTTGTTGCCAATTACCATTTGAAAATTGAATTTCTTCAAAAGGTATTGGGAATAACTCGTTTTTATTTGCTGCATAGCCCGTAATTTTTCCAACTGCTTTTCCGGTACGAACTAGATCAAAGAAACGGTGACCTTCTCCTAATAACTCTAATCTTCTTTCTGTCCAGATGGCGTCAGTTAATGATTGACCTGTAAGAGTAATTCTATGGTTGGCATCTCCAAATGCTCTATCTCTAACAACATTTAAATATTGTTGTCCTTTTGCATTATTTCCTGAGCGGCTATTTACTTCAGCAGCCATTAACAATACATCCGCATAACGAATTGAGCGGTAATTATTGGGATTAGTTAAGTTTTGATCTCCAATATTAGCATCACCTTGACGAGCAATATATTTTCTATTAAAGAAACCAGTGTGTTTGTAACCCATGCCATAAGAAACTCCTGTATTTAAAGCCGCCCAAGAAGTGATATTTAAAATGGCCACATCTCTTCTGTTATCTCCTGCTTCAAAAGCATTATAAGCCTCTTGAGTTGGAACGTTAAAACTATAACCAGAATCAAAAAGTGGTCCTACATAATTTCTAATTCCATTGAAACCTACAGCTACATTACCTTCACTACATTGGAGACATCCAAAACTAGCTCCTTCAGCATCGGTGTATTGTACTTCGAATACGGATTCGGAATTGTTCTCTCCTGAATTTTCAAAAATACTATTGTAGTTACTTACTAATGAATACGAGTTTGAGGTTATTAAAGTTTCTAATACCGCAGCACTTTCTACAAATTTATTTTGATACAAATAAACTTTCCCTAATAACGCTTGAGCAGCACCTTTAGTCGCTCTACCTTTTTTAGAAGCAATTGGATTTAAATTGCTAATAGCAAATTGTAAATCGGCTTCAATAGACGCATAAACATCAGCTGTTGAAGATCTAGGTATGGTTTTTTCATCATTCACACTGAATCTTTTATCCCCTTTCAATGGAATTCCTCCGAAGAATTTAACCAATTCAAAATGATAATAGGCTCTTAGGAATCTTGTTTCACCGATTACTTGATTTTTATTTGCAAAATCAGTTTTATCTTTAAATTCCATGATGTAGTTGCAACGTTGAACTCCTGCAAACATCCAATTCCAAACGTCTTTTAAGTTAGGATTTACAGCAGTTTGCGTCATTTCATCTATTTGTTGAATACCAATAACGTCGGTAGCACTTTCACCACCAGATAAAGTATTATCTGAAGCAATTTCTCCTAACATAACGTTGATGTAAGAAGATTGCAACATATCATAAGCACCGATTAAAGCTTTGTTATAATCCGCTTCTGAGTTGAAATAACTTTCTGAATCGATTGTGTAAGGTGCTTCTTCATTTATAAATTCCTTAGAACAAGAAACCGTTAAACCTGAGGTTGTTACTAACAATAAAGCGGCTAGTATAGTATATTTTTTCATTTTAAAGAGATTAAAAATTAACATTTAGACCAATTGAAAATATTCTTGGGGTTGGATAAAATCCAGCATCAACACCACCAGCAATAGGATCGCCAGAATTTGCAGTTGCGTCAAATCCTCTGTATTTAGAGAAGGTATATACGTTGTTTACCGATCCGTATAATCTGAATTTAGACATACCTACTTTTTCTATCACTTTTTTAGGAAGTGAATATCCCAATTGGATATTTTGTATTCTTAAGAAAGAGGCGTCTTCAACAAAATAGCTTGAGAATAAATTATTACTTGAAGCGCCAGTAGTAACTCTAGGAACTGAATTGCTTGTTCCTTCTCCAGTCCAACGATCTAATACATAATTAAGTTTGTTCAACTTGTTTTCTGTTCTTTCATAATTTCTAATCAAATCATTTCCTACAGAAGCATACGCATAAGTAATTAAATCGAAGTTTTTGTAATTCAAGTTAATATTGAAACCTAAAGTATAATCAGCTATTGATTTACCAATATAGGTTCTATCTTTAAAATCAACTACACCATCACCATTCACATCTTTGTATTTAAAATCTCCAGGAGAGGTTGGTGATCCTAAATTTTGAACTGGTGCTGCATTAATTTCCGCTTGATTTTGGAAAATACCATCGGTTTGAAGTCCGTAAAACACTCCAATAGGCTGCCCTTCTTCCATTCTTGTTGGAGGCAATTGACCAATTGCAAATGAACCGCTTTCTATATAATGAGTAGAATTATTAACTTCTAAAACTTCATTTTTTATAGTCGTAATATTAAATCCCAAATCATATTTAAAGTCATTGATGTTGTTTTTATAATTTAAAACCAATTCAAATCCTGAATTTTTAACTTTACCCGCATTTACAGATGGAGCACCTGAACCTGGTGCATAACCTCCATTAATTCCAGAAATTGGCACACCACCAATAATTAAATCAGTTCTTGTGTTATTAAAATAATCAGCTGTAACTTCTAATTTATTATCGAATAACTTTGCTTCAAATCCTAAATCGATTTTGGTATCAGATTCCCATTTTAAATCTTTGTTTGGAATAGTACCAACAGCTACACCTGTAGTTAAAATATTATCAAAAACATAAACCCCTTCACCAGATAATTGAGATCTGTAGGCATTAGAAGGTGCTACGTCATTTCCTAAAGTACCGTAACTACCTTTTAATTTTAAGAAATTAACAATTCCATTTTTATTGAAAAAATCTTCTTGAGAAACTAACCAACCCCCTAAAATAGATTTGAAGTAGGCCACACTATTGTTTTCAGAAAAGCTGCTTGATTGATCTCTTCTAAATATGAAAGACAATAAATATTTTTCTTTAAAATTATAATCTAAAGTAGAAAATAGAGATGGTCTTTTATAAGGAGTGGATTTATAAGATCCATTAGTTACAATACCAGGTCTAGGTAATGAGTTAGGGTCAATTTCCAAATCTACAAAAGTAGGTGCACCTGCCAAAGCAATATCTGCAAATTCCCATGAATTATATGGTACGTTAAAACCGGTTGCAAATAAACCTTCTCCTTTATTTTCAAATAAAGTTCCTCCAACTGTCAATTTAATTTTGTGATTCTCATAAAATGTTTTTTCATATTCTCCAAAAAAATCAAAAGTAAAACTACTAAATCGTGTCGCTTTTTGAGAAACACTATTATTAGTTACATTAAACACTTTTGAATTACCATAATCTATTCTTTTGCTGAAAGATTTTCCAACATCGTTAGCAGAATCAAAACCATATCGAGTGGTAATTTTTATATCGTTTGTTGGTTTGTATTGAAATACAAAATTTCCATTGATTCTTTGTTGATTATAACTATTGTAGGTATTTTCAATTTGTGCCAACGGATTGATCACTTCATTTCCAAAACCAGGAGTTGCAGGAACAAGTGTATAAGTTCCATTAGAATTATAAGGGGATAGTGTAGCGGGCGTATTAATTGCATTAAATAATACCGAACCAATTCCGTTTTCATTCAAACTTTTTCTATTGTAATCAGTATAAATTAAGTTGGTTGAGAAATTTAATTTTGGAGAAATATCAATTCCTAATGAAACTCTGACGTTACTTCTATCAAATCCTGATTTATCCAATCCAATAATACCGTCTTGGGCAATTTTTGAAGCACTTAGGGAATACGTAATTTTATCAGATCCACCAGTTACAGAAAAATCTTTATTTGAAATACCTGCTTTTTGAAAAACTTGACCTTGCCAATCTGTTCCTTTTCCTAAGCCAGTAACAATTGGATAAGGCAACGCTTGTCCTCCGTTTCCATAACTTTCATTAAGTAAAAGGGCATATTCAGTTGCATCTAAAACTCTAATTTTTTTGGTAGTTTCTTGGAAGCCAAAATAAGAGTTAAAAGAAACTTTAGCTTTCGTATTTTTCTTACCCATTTTAGTAGTAACTAAAATCACACCATTGGCACCTTTTGAACCATATACAGATGCCTGAGCATCCTTTAATACCGTTACTGATTCAATATCGGAGGGGTTTAATAAACTTATATCTCCCTCATAACCATCAATTAAAGTATAAGGAGCGTTACTTGAATTAGAAGATATACCTCTAATTCTAATATTAAATCCAGAACCTGGTGCACCAGAACCACTAGTCACCACAACACCGGCAACTGTTCCTTGCAAAGCTTGAGTCGCATTAATGGGTCTTAAATCATCAATTGTTTTACTAGAAACCACCGATACAGAACCAGTTATATTGCGTTTCTTTTTAGAACCGTAACCTACCACAACAATTTCTTCCAATGTCTCTGAAGATACTTGCATTTCTATGGTAATTTTTTGAGATTTATTAGCTTTAAATTGATAATTTTTATAGCCTATAAAACTAAAAATTAAATTAGAACCTGAAGGGACTTTAGAAAATTTAAAGTTACCCTCAACATCGGTAATTAAAAATTGGGATGTGTTTTGGATTTCAACATTTACTCCAACTAAAGGTGTATTTGTTTTGGAATCAATTACCTTTCCACTAATTTCTATAAGCTGGGAATACCCCATTGAAGAAAATAGCACAAAAGCAATAAATAATAATTTTGATTTCATAATAATTTGGTTTGTTTATAAGAGCTATAAAAATATTGTTAATGAATGAGAAAAAATTAAAAATAACCACAACAAAAAACATACAATTGAAAAAAAACTAAAAATAATTAATAATACCGTAAGTTAACCAATCATAAATGGCGTTTATAAAACTATTAAAGAAGAAATAAAAGATGTTTTTACCCTCAATACAATGACGATATTACAAAATGTTGTGGTGATGTATAGTTAAAGCAAGAGTTAAACAGTTTGATTATATCGACAAAATATACTCCACAAGCCCCTGTTCGTGAGATAATTCCATTTTTTTACGCAAACGGTAGCGTTTTATTTCAACACTACGAACAGAAATACTAATTAAAGGCGCAACTTCCTTCGAAGAAAGGTTCAATCTAAGGTAGGCACAAAGTCTCAAATCATTGGGGGTTAATGAAGGATGAGCCAATTTAACTTTCTTTAAAAAGTCTTTATCAGCATTGTCAAAAGCTTCTTTGAAAACATTCCAAGAGTCCTCTTCGGAAATGTTTTTTGTTATATTTTTTATGACCGATTTGATACTATTGGTACTTTCTTCAGAAGTGTTTTTTAAATCTTCTTTGATAAGTGATAAAAGTTCATTTTTATTTATTAAGCTCATAGTAGAAATAGCTATTTCCTTGTTTTTGGTATCAACATCTTGGGAAAGCTTTTCATTTCTAATCTTCATCAATTCTTGAGAATTCTCCAATTCTTTAATTTCAAGTAATAAATTATTTTCCTCAATTAGTTTTTCTCTTTGAGTATGGTAATAGTTTTTGTAAGCTTTATTTATGAAATGAGCCAAAACCATAATTACTGTAAAATAAAAAATAATTGCAAAATTAGTTGCATACCAGGGTTTTAAAATAACAAATGTGAAAGTTGCAATATTTTCAGGCGATGAATTAGCTATTTTAGCTCTAACTTTAAAAGTATATTCGTCAGGAGATAAATTCTTGAAATTAACCGTTGATTTTGCATTCCATTCACTCCATTCGTCTTCAACACCCTCAAGTAAGTATTGGTATTCAGCATTTATATATTTATTATACTCAGGTACCGTATAATAAAATGTAACATTGTTCTCAGTATGTTTAAATTCTCCCTCTTCTGTTATTGGCGCAAAAAATGAAGGCTCATTTAATTTATTTACGCTAACATTTGAAATAGAAACATTATAATTTTTAAAGCTCAAGTCGTTGATATTCATGGTATAATAACCATCAGTGGTTCCAATTAAATAGTTATAATTTGAAATTTGTGTAATATTTTCAAATCCAGACATTGAATTCGTCAATGCGGAAGGAATTGGAATAGTATTTTGTTTTAAGTCAGAACTTAATTTGCTTAAAGTAAAATAATGAATGTAGTTTTTTGAAAACAACCAAAATCTATTAGAATTATCTACAATCATTTTCCCTGATGTATATTCGTCATTTTCGAAAATAGAGCTCAACAATTTGTCTTTTTCAAATTCTTTAGATTTTATATTCAATTTTAATATTCCGTCTTTATAAGCGTAATAAATTTGATTGTTGAATTTAACCAAACTCGAGTTTTTACCTTTAGTTGGTGACTTGTAGGAAATGAATTTTTCGGTTTTCAATAAATTGTAATCTAACTTCAATCGGAATACTCCTTTGTACTCATGGCTTACATAAACATCTAAAGAATTTGTAACTTCAAAATAGCGAGAAGAATAATCAAATCCTGCAATTTTATTTTTGAAAACCCACTTATTATTAATATTCTCTAAAACTGAAACCCCATAATAATTTCCTTGAAGTAATAAATTGCTTCTATTGGGAACTTTTGAAAATTTCCAGGTACCAGATTGAGAGAAAATACAACTAGCAAGACCTAAATTCACTGTAAAGGTTCCCGAATCATGTCCGCAGAAAAGGGTGCCTTGGTTTTCAAATAAAGACCAAACTTGCCCTTTTGTACCATTAACAAACTGAAAATCATCATTAGTTCCAAAACTCTTAAAAAACAAACCTTGGTTGGTACCAATATACAATTTTCCTTGGTGAACAATTGAGGCATAAACCGTTCCCAAAATACCCGTATTATCCGAGAAACTTCTTACTGGGGATTGAATATTAATACAATTAATACCATTGTCTAGTCCAAGCCATAAATTTTTATCTGAATCCTCAAAAAGAGATAAAACCGTGTTATTACTTAAACCCTTATTTTGAGTTATATGGTATTTAACTTTTCCATCTTTTGATAAAATATAAATTCCATTAGAAACAGTGCCCAGAGCAAAACTCCCATCAGATAAAATTTTACAACTATAAATTGAGCTTGAAGCAATATCTGAGTCTGAAATAATAGTGGTTTTAGAAACATTTCCAGCAATCAACTTATACAAACCATCTGATTGTGTTTGAATTAATAAGCCTTCAATTGAAGAAAAAACAGAAACTATTCTTCCTTTTTGAAAAACAATATTGTTTGATGTTAATTTGCTTTTTCCATTTTCTATTTCAAAAAGCCCTTCTCCAGGAGATTGATAATAAATAGAATTAGTAGTTCTAAATGATTTTACTATACCATTTTTAGGATTAATAATATTAAATTTTTCTGATTTGGTATCGTAAATAAAGATTTTGTTTAAAGATTGAAAAATAACCCATTGATCATAATTCAAAATATTCCAAAATTGCTCATCATCTTGAATTTTGCTTTTTATAACTTTACTTAGAGACGTATACTTTAATTGACCGTTTGATTGACGAACCCAATATCCGAATTCCATGTAACATCCCGTATAAATTTTATTGTCAATTACTTTTACAGAACGGATAATTGTTTCATTAGGAGATGGATATAAAGTCCAATTTGAACCATTGAACTCCAATAGTCCTTCATTATTCGCAAAGAAAATAAAATTGTTTTTATCTTGTGAAATCATCCAATTTTGATTTCCTGCGCCATAAGTAGTTGGATTGTATTTTACTATAGGAGGTAACTCTTGACAATAAGAGAAGAAGGTGCTTAAAATAATTACTAGAAATTGAAGAAATTTAATTTTTAACATTAAATATAGATTATAAAAATTCAGTTATAAAGATACTAAAACAATTATAAAAGACAAATAAATTGGTTTAAAGCGAAAAACACGTTCTTTTCAGAACGTGTTTTTAATAATAAAACTATAAAAAA
>SHWW01000046.1 GCA_009693635.1 Flavobacteriaceae bacterium | reverse complement strand
TTTTAAAGAAAAACTTGTAATAAATCTAACTTATTATCTATATTTGCTCCGTTGTAAATGCGAAAGTAGCTCAGTTGGTAGAGCTCCAGCCTTCCAAGCTGGTTGTCGCGAGTTCGAGCCTCGTCTTTCGCTCCATAAAATCCTCAAACGTAAAGTTTGGGGATTTTTTATTTCAAATCACTCAATTCACTTCCCGATTCTAATTCCTCAGGTGGTTTATTTTGCCTGAATAGTCTTGCAGAAAAAGTTCCTTTCAATTTTATTTTTTCGCTCTTTACTTCAAGCCAACTTCCTTCTCGCAATCCTAAAACGGGTTCTGTATTGAACTGATGAAATTCTTTAATTCGGGTTTCTCGAGTTTCGCCATTGTGTTTCAGTTGCAAATCGGCATCTAAATAATGTGGATTTAAATTGAAAGGAACGATTCCTAATGTTTGAAAACTTGGCGGATAAATAATGGGCATATCGTTGGTTGTTTGCATCGTTAAACCACAAATATTACTTCCTGCGCTAGTTCCTAGATAAGGCGTTCCATTTTTGATGGCATTTGACAAAACATCCATAACGTTATTTTTATACAATTGGTAAACCAATAAAAAGGTATTTCCACCACCCGTAAAAATTCCTTCCGCTTGCTCGATTGCTACTATTGGACTTTCAAACTCGTGAATTCCTTTAACAGCAATATTTATATTGGCGAAAGCCGCAGCAACTTTATTGGTATATTCTTCGTGCGAAATTCCACTTGGTTGCGCATACGGAATAAAAAGTATTGTTTTGCAATGCTTGAAATGCTCAGCTAATTCAGGTAAAATATAGCCTAAATAGTCCCCTCCATAAAGAGTTGATGTGCTCGCAATAATACAGTTTTTCATTTTAAATGTCGAATTTATTGTGTTCAAAGTTACATTATTTTCTAATTTTCTAATCTGAAATATCGGCTCTTTATTTATTAACATAACTTTACCAAGTAAATTTCGTTAATTTAGAACACACTTAAATACTTTTACAATTAATAAAATATGTTAATTATTATTAAATGAAGAATTGGTTTGTTTTCTTATTGTTTTTTACGACAGTTTGCAATTGGTCACAAACCGGCAACGAAAAACTATTACTCGGAATTATCATTGCTGATTCTGTTTCAGTGGTTGGAATTGACGTGGTGAATTTAGGCAATGAAAAAGTAACCGTTACCAATAATAAAGGGAGATTTTATATTTTGGCTAAAGCCGATGATATCTTGGTTTTTTCATCTATGACTTTAGAAATGAAACGATTTTTGGTCGATGAAGACAATTTGAAATCGGAAACGATAACCATTTATATGACTCCGAAAATCAATGAACTAAATGAAGTTATTGTCAAGAAAAATGCAACTGAAGGCATCAGTATAATTCCAGGACAAAAACATTATACACCAGCGGAACGTAAATTATACACCGCAACTTCAGGAATATTAGATGCACCGTTAAATTGGCTTTCTGGAAGAACAGAAATGCAGAAAAAAGAAGTTGTAGTGGAACGAAAAGAGCGAATGTTATATAAAGTTGGTGTTCTTTACGACGACAAATATTATATTCAAACCTTAAAAATTCCAGAAATATACATTGATGATTTTCAACGTTACTTGATAGAAGACAAGGAATTTGCAGCAGCTTTGAAAGTAAAAAACCGAACAATGATGTTGTTTTTGATTTCAAAATTGGCAGTAAATTATAATGCTATTCCAAAATAGAAAAAGATTAACTAATTTTGATAAAATGAAAAAGATACTTTTATATGCCTTAATAGGAATAACATTTTTTGCAGGAACTTCCTTTGGGATCCACAGATTTTATGTTTCAATATATAAAATTAATTTTGTTCCAGAAAAGAAAATGCTGCAAATTACTTCCCGAATTTTTGTTGACGATTTGAATTCAGTACTTTATAATAAATACAATAAAAAAACATTTTTAGGAGAACAAAATGAATCTCAAGTTGATATTGATCTCATGAAAAAATATATTTCGGATAATTTTTATTTAAAAGTAAATGATCAGCAAAAAACTCTAAATTATCTTAGTAATGAAATGGAGGGAAACGTAATTATATGTTATTACAACATTAAAGATATTTCTAAAATTATAACATTGGAAGTTAAAAATACAGCACTTCTTGAATTAAATTCGGAACAACAAAATATAATGCAATCGACTATTTACGGAGAAAAACAAAGCTTATTGCTTATGGAAGGAAGAATGAAAGGAATGTTAAAATAACGACTTATTTATTTAACTCAAATAAAATAATTACTTTCGCAATTGGAAACTAACTACCTCACTTTTATGAAAAAAATCACCTCAGTATTTCTATTATTTTTCGTTACAATTTCAAATTCAAATTTTGCACAAGAAGTAAAAGAAATTCCTAAAACTAAAGAATTAGGTCACGAAGACAAAAATAAATTTCGTCAAATGTATGATTTATTGGCAACACCCAATATGTATCGTACCGCCTCTGGCGCTCCAGGTCCTGAATATTATCAGCAACAAGCCGATTATAAAATGGATATAGAATTAGATGATAAAAACACCAAAATCTACGGAACCGAAACCATAACTTATACCAATAATGCAAAGGAATCTTTGGAGTATTTATGGATTCAATTGGATCAAAATATTGCTGCCAGAACTTCAAAATCTCCGTTAGTTGAGAATGCCAGAATCGATCCTGCAATAAGTGCGGCAGGATTTTCAAGAAAATATTTAGAAGAAAAGTTCGACGGTGGTTTCAAGATTGATTATGTAAAAGATGCCAAAGGAAATCCTATTTCATATAATGTGAATGAAACGATGATGCGAATTAACTTGCTAAAACCATTGGCTCACGGCGAAAAGATAGCTTTAAAAATCAAATGGAATTACAATATCAATAATTATATGGTAGATGGAGGTCGTTCAGGTTACGAACATTTTAAAGATGGAAATAATTTATATGTTTTAGCTCAATTTTATCCAAGAATGGCGGTCTATAATGATGTTGAAGGTTGGCAAAATATGCAATTTTGGGGAAGCGGAGAATTCGCTTTGCCTTTTGGAAATTATGAAGTTAACATTACCGTTCCTGCTGATCATATTATGGAAGCGACCGGAGTTTTGCAAAATAGAGCTGAAGTTTTTACTGCAGAACAATTAAAACGATATGCACAAGCAGAAAATTCGTTTGATAAACCCCTAATAATTGTTACACAAGCCGAAGCTACTGAAACTGAAAAAGGTTTTTCTGATAAGAAAAAAACCTGGAAATTCAAAGCAGAAAATGTTCGGGATTTTGGAATTTCAACTTCAAGAAAATTTATCTTGGATGCAATGGCAGTAAAATTAGGAGGAAAAACCGTAATGGCAATTTCATTATACCCCAAAGAAGGAAATCCGTTGTGGGAAGAATATTCCACACGAGCCGTTGCACACACTTTAAAAAGTTATTCAAGCTTAACATTTGATTATCCTTATCCAAAAGCAATTTCTGTAAGTGCGCAAGATCAAGGAATGGAATACCCAATGATTTGTTGGAATTTTGGTCGTCCTGATGCTGATGGAAAATATTCAGACAGAGTAAAATACGGAATGATTGGAGTAATAATTCACGAAGTGGGACATAATTTTTTCCCAATGATTGTCAATTCTGATGAGCGCCAATGGACTTGGATGGATGAGGGTTTGAATTCTTTTATGGATTATAAAGCAAAATTAGAATGGGAAACAGCCTATCCTGTTGAAAGGGGTTCCCCAAAATCAATTGTTGCTTATATGAGTGGCGATCAAAAAAACTTAGAGCCAATAATGACCAATTCTGAAGCGATAAAACAATTTGGAAACAATGCTTATGGTAAGCCAGCAGCAGGTTTGAATATTTTGCGTGAAACAATTATGGGGCACGAATTGTTTGATTATGCTTTTAAAACCTATGCAAATCGTTGGAAATTTAAACACCCAACTCCCGAAGATTTCTTTAGAACAATGGAAGATGCATCGGCAACTGATTTGGATTGGTTTATTCGTGGTTGGTTTTACACCACAGATTATACGGATATTGGAATTAAAGAAGTCAAACAATATTATTTGAGTAATGAGGCGCCAAAAGACTTTAAGGCACCAACTCCATCAAGAAGAAACCGATTAAAAACAACTGGACCCTTGGTATTTATGGTTTCAAATATAAGTGAAAGTTTCATACCAGAAATGAAAAAAGCTTTGGAAATTAAAGAAATAAAAACATTAGAAGAATACTTGCAAAATAACTTCAAACCAGAAGAAATTGCAAAATTCGATTCGCCGAAATATTTCTACGAAGTAAGCTTTAATAAGCCTGGAGGATTGGTAATGCCAATTATTGTAGAAATAATTTTTGAAGACGGAACCACTGAAAATCATAAATTTCCAGCTCAAATTTGGAGAATGAATGATAATGAGGTTACTCGAACTTTCGCTACTAAAAAAGTAATCAAAAAAATTGTAGTTGACCCAAAATTAGAAACTGCAGACATTGACGTTACAAATAATACTTGGCCAAAAGAAGAAGTTAAATCTAAATTTGATTAATTTTTTATTATTAATAAACTATTAGCTTTATAAAAACTTACTAACTTTGTAATAAAATAAATCGATATGTTTGGAATAGGCGGTGGAGAATTAATTCTAATTTTGTTTGTGGTCTTGATGCTTTTTGGCTCAGATAAAATACCTGATATCGCAAGAACAATGGGAAAAGCAATGGCGCAATTAAAAAATGCGACCAATGACATCAAAAGCGAAATTACAAAAGGTGCCGATGCTAATGGTTTAAACACAAAATCTATAACCGATTTTACAGGGAATATTACTCAAGAAATCAATAAAGCGAAAGATAATTTACTTAAAGACGCTTCCCCAATTGTTGAAACTCCAAAAGCAGAAACTCCTCAAAGTGAAGGTCCTATAAAACGCGAATCGTAATGCTTGAAAAAATACTCTCTCTTGATCAACAGATATTCATTTTTCTTAATAGTTTAGGCTCCGAAAAATTTGATGCCTTTTGGTTATTTATAACGATTCAGTCTAATTGGACTCTATTATTTGTAACAGTTTTGTACTTTATTTATAAAAAAACAGGCACAAAGCAAACCCTTTTTTTAATACTATTTATTGTGGCCTTAATTACGTTTACAGACCAAACGACCAACTTAATAAAAAATGCTGTTCAACGACTACGTCCATGCAATAATGAAGACATAAAGGGGATTATTAGAATAGTCAAATCAAGTGAAACATTCAGTTTTTTCTCCGGACACGCAACCAATTCTATGGCAGTAGCCTCATTTATATTCTTGCTTTTTAAATCCAAATTCAAGCATTTAGGATTTCTTTTTTTATGGCCACTCATTTTCGCCTATAGCCGAATTTATTTAGGCCTCCACTACCCGTTAGATATTGCTTCAGGTTATGTTTTCGGTGCATTTTCTGGATTTTTATGTTACAAATTATTCCAAATCACACAGAAAAAGTATTTCCCAAATTAATTATTTTTTTTTGGAGCTATTTGCTTCGCCAGTTCGCTTCGCTCGTGTCCAGCTGTCATTCCAAATCCTCGCTAAAAAGCTCGGGATTTCCCTTTCCATCTGGGCTAGGGCATCCGTATTCAAAAGAATATTAATTATCATGTTTGAACATTAAAGCACCCGACTCACTGTTAATCCATCGCGAATTGGCAATAAAACAGATTCCACTCTACTATCATTTTTCAATAGTTTGTTATATTCTAAAAGGACTTTTGTGCTCAAATCATTTTTCTGTAAAGGCTCTAAAACCTTCCCACTCCACAAAACATTATCTGATAAAATAATTCCGCCTTTATTCATTTTAGGAAGAATCATTTGAAAATAGTTAAGGTAGTTTTCCTTATCAGCATCAATAAAAACCAAATCAAATTTTATTTCTAATGTTGGAATAATGTCAATTGCTCTCCCTAAATGTTGAAAAATTTGATTCCTCCAGGCAGATTTATCAAAGTACTTTCTTTGAATAGTTTCCAATTCTTCTTTTATATCTATTGTATGAAGTTGCCCATTTTCTTGCATTCCTTCACACAAACACAAAGCTGCATAGCCAGTAAAAGTTCCGATTTCTAATATATTTACGGGGCGAATTAATTTTGAAAGCATGCTCAATACACGTCCTTGAAAATGGCCGCTCAACATTCTTGGCAATAAATTTTTTTGATACGTTTCCTTATTTAAAGCAGCTAATAAATCAGGTTCTTTTTCAGAATGCTGTTGGATATAATCTTCTAATTCTTGGGAAATAAAGTGCATCTTTTGATAGTATTTTTATTTTTCAAAGTTATCAATTTATCAAATAAACATATCTACAAATTAAACTAAATTTGTAACACTAAATTAGAAGCTAACTATAGAGCGTTATTAATTAAATTATTTACACCTCAAATTTTATGAAAATCAATTCTAAATCAATATTTTCAATAGTTTTTTTATTCTTTTTAATCAAATTAAACGCGCAAGTTATTAACGATTCCATTATGATCGATGGTCACTATCGAACGTTTCATTTTAATTTACCTTTGAAAAACAGTACTAATGCAAGTTTGATATTTGTACTGCACGGTTCTGGAGGCAATGGACTAAAATCTATGAAAGGAACTTCAAAATTATTGGATATTGCCAATAAAGAAAATCTGCTCGTTTTGTTTCCAGACGGTTATTTAAAAAATTGGAATGAATGTAGAAAAAATGCTCCTGCTCTAGCAAATATTGAAAACATTGATGAAAACACTTTTTTTAGTAAAATGATAGACTATTGTGCTACTAAATATTTTATCAATCGCCAAAAAGTCTTTGCTATTGGAACTTCTGGAGGTGGCCACATGGTTTATAAATTAGCAATGACAATCCCTGAAAAATTTAAGGCAATAACGGCAATTGTAGCCAATTTACCCGATGCTTCAAATATAGATTGTGTCGAAAAGAAAATTCCAATAGCGGTTATGGTTATTAATGGAACTAATGATTTAACAAATCCGTATAATGGAGGGATTTCAGCCAAGAATAAAGGATTAGTAATTTCAACTGATGCAACTTTTCAATATTGGGCTACTATAAATGGTTACGAAGGAGAAGCAACTAAGGAAGAATTACCCGATTTGCAACCTGATGGTAAAACTATCGAAAAATATACTTACAAACAGGGTGGAAAACCAGAAGTAGTTTTACTAAAAGTAATTAACGGAGAACACAATAATCCTAAAGACATTGATATATTTTTAGAAAGTTGGATTTTTTTCAAAAGACAGTAGTTTGTTATTTTAGTATTGATACTATTTGAATTTTAATATTTTTCTCAAAGTTATCAAATTATCAAATAAACAAATCCACAATTTAAACTAAATTTGCACTATGCAAATCGAGAAAAAAGACATACGGGCATTATCAAAAAATCAATTGCGTGATTTTTTTATTACAAATCAAGACAAAGCCTTCCGTGGAAACCAGGTTTATGAATGGCTTTGGAGCAAAGGCGCACATAGTTTTGAAGATATGACGAATGTTTCAAAAGAAACTCGATTGATGTTAGAAAACAACTTTGTAATCAACCATATTAAGGTCGATACCATGCAGCGTAGTTCTGATGGAACTGTAAAAAATGCAGTTCGGTTGCACGACGGTTTGGTAGTAGAAAGCGTTTTAATTCCAACAAATACAAGGACTACAGCTTGTGTTTCCAGTCAAGTAGGGTGTAGTTTAGATTGTAACTTTTGCGCTACAGCGAGATTAAAAAGAATGAGAAATTTGGAACCCGGAGAAATTTACGACCAAGTAATCGCAATTGATAAAGAAAGCCGTTTGTATTATAATCATCCACTTTCCAATATTGTTTTTATGGGAATGGGCGAACCTCTTATGAATTATAATAATGTTTTAAAAGCAATTTCAATGATTACTTCAAATGAAGGTTTGGGAATGTCTCCAAAGAGAATTACGGTTTCTACCTCAGGTGTTCCTAAAATGATTAAGAAGCTTGCTGACGATGAAGTAAAATTTAAATTGGCAGTTTCTTTACATTCTGCAATTGATGAAATTCGTTCTCGAATTATGCCGTTTTCGGCCAATTTTCCTTTAGCAGAATTGCGAGAATCATTGGAATATTGGTATTCAAAAACAAAAAGTAAAATTACCTACGAATATGTGGTTTGGAAAGGGATTAACGACAATAAAGAATCAGTGGATGCCTTAGTTAAATTTTGTAAATATGTTCCTTGCAAAGTCAATTTAATAGAATACAACCCTATTGATGACGGTGAATTCCAACAAGCATCTGAAGAATCCATTAATTCTTATATAAAAGCACTTGCCGCTACAGACATTGTTGCAAAAGTGAGAAGAAGTAGGGGAAAAGATATTGATGCCGCTTGTGGGCAATTAGCCAATAAAGAAGTATAAAAAAAACGTTCAGAATTTCTGAACGTTTTTTTATACTAATTCATAATTATTAGAATGTAATTGTTACTGGTGTTCCACCATCAATTGAAATGGTAGCTACATTATCGCAAGTTCCACTTCCATAATCTAAAACGGCAGTATGATTAGGCCTAGTAATATTAACTACTCCAGAAACCACTCTATAATCACAATTTAATCGAATTCTGATTGGTGTTGTATTAGATATAGCATTGCTATGTATATTTCCATTAGGGAAAGTAGTTGTCCAGTTACCAGTTACAACATATACATTATCGGGCCATATTAAAGTATCATATCCTTCAACACATTCTCTAGTTCTAGTTCCAACTCTTGTATAAACACCATTTGAATTAGTAAATGTCATATTCATATCCATTACGTTAATTGGATGAATAGCGGTTTGATAAGAAGAAGTTCCAAACGATCTAGTAACCGTTCTATTTCCTTGAACTAACATGTCGTTATAATAAAAACCATCAAAAGAATAAATAATCACATAATTTGTACGCGTGTAAGGTAAACTTCCGCTTACTCTAATTATACCTCTAAGTATCGCGCCATTTGGCATTGAACATCCAGAAGTTCCAAAATTAATTGTTCTAGTCCAACTGGTTGCTGTAAAAGTTCTTGTTACTGTTGCACATGGAGGTAACGAATTAATTTCTAGCGGTGTAATAGATTTTCCTGTAGGATTTTCTGTGAAATATTGATTATCAATAATATCAGATAAATCATTAGCTACTTGATCTAATTTAGAATTAGTTTGAATATCAGCTACGGTAAATGCATTAGCAAGATCATTGTTGTCTTTAGTACAACTTGACAATAAAATAACAACAAATAAAGTTGCTATTTTTAATAAAGAATTTGTTTTCATAAGTCGATGATTTTAATTTTTATAATGTAAGACAGTATCAAATTCAAATGGTTTAATTGAAATAAAAAATTATTTTACAAAACAGTTTCAAAGCCGTATCTTTGGAATCGCAATGAATGTAATATCTCAAATTAAACAGCCAATTCTTGAAGATATGGAACTTTTCGAAAAAAAATTTCGAGAGGCGATGATTTCCAATGTGGCATTGCTCAATAGAATTACATATTATATAGTCAATAGAAAGGGAAAACAAATGCGTCCGATGTTTGTTTTTCTAACTGCAAAAATGCTTTCAAAAGGCATAGTAAACGAACGAACTTTCCGAGGCGCTTCTGTAATTGAATTGATTCATACCGCGACATTAGTTCACGATGATGTGGTGGATGATAGTAATCAAAGGCGAGGATTTTTCTCCATAAATGCACTATGGAAAAATAAAATTGCGGTTTTGGTTGGAGATTATTTACTATCAAAAGGATTGCTGCTTTCAATTGATAATGATGATTTTGATTTATTGAAAATTATTTCAGTTGCCGTTCGGGAGATGAGCGAAGGGGAATTACTTCAAATAGAAAAAGCACGAAGATTAGACATTACCGAAACGGTTTATTATGAAATTATCCAAAAGAAAACAGCTACTTTAATTGCAGCTTGTTGTGCGCTTGGTGCAAAATCGGTACTTGATGATGCCGTTCAAGTCGAGAATATGAGAAAATTTGGAGAACTTATAGGAATGGCATTTCAAATAAAAGATGATTTATTTGATTATTCAGAAGAAGCAATTGGAAAACCAACAGGAATTGATATTAAAGAGCAAAAAATGACTTTGCCATTAATCCATGTTTTGAATAATTGTACTTTAAAAGAAAAAAGCTGGTTGATCAACTCCATTAAAAATTATAATAAAGATAAAAAACGGGTCAAAGAAGTTATTGAATTTGTGAAAAACAATAACGGACTTACCTATGCGGAGCAAAAAATGGTTCAGTTTAAACAGGAAGCACTTCAATTAATAGAAAATTATCCGCAATCTGCTTATAAAGATTCTTTGATCATGATGGTAAATTATGTCATCGAAAGAAAAAAGTAATATCAGAATACTCAAAAAACTTTGTAACTTTGAACCTTAACCTTAGAACCCCTAAAATAAATTGATTTCAAAAGCAACCATTGATACCGTTTTCGAAATTGCTCGAGTAGAGGAGGTTATTGGCGATTTTGTACAATTGAAACGTGCAGGAAGTAACTTCAAAGGTTTAAGTCCATTTTCTGATGAGCGTTCCCCGTCATTTATGGTATCTCCAGTGAAGCAGATTTGGAAAGATTTTAGTTCTGGAAAAGGGGGAAATTCAGTCGCCTTTTTAATGGAACACGAACATTTTACCTATCCTGAAGCCATTCGATATTTGGCTAAAAAGTACAATATTGAAATTGAAGAAACCGTTCAAACCGATGAAGAAAAAGTAAATACCGATGTTCGAGAAAGCATGTATTTGGTTTCAGATTTTGCAAAAAATTATTTTCAAGATGTACTTTTTAATACTGAAGAGGGAAAAGCCATTGGGTATTCTTATTTTAAAGAACGTGGTTTTACTAACGATACTATAAAGAAATTTGCATTAGGATATTCACCAGAAGCTTGGGATGCTTTTACAAAAGAAGCACTAGGAAAAGGATATAAATTAGAGTTTCTGGAAAGTACTGGATTAACAATTCCAAGAGACGACCGACCTTTTGACCGATTCAAAGGACGCGTTATGTTTCCAATTCAAAGTATGTCAGGACGGGTTTTGGGATTTGGGGGACGGATACTTACCAATGATAAAAAAGCGGCTAAATACCTCAATTCTCCAGAAAGCGATATCTACCATAAAAGTAAAGTTTTATATGGAATTTTTCAAGCTAAACAAGCTATTGCAAAACAAAATAATTGCTTTTTAGTAGAAGGGTATACCGATGTAATTCAGTTCAATCAATCGGGAATTGAAAACGTGGTTTCTTCCTCAGGTACCGCGTTGACTCCAGATCAAATCCGATTAATTAATAGATTAACAAAAAATGTTACGGTGCTTTTTGATGGAGATGCTGCCGGATTACGCGCTTCTATTCGTGGAATCGATTTGATTTTGGAAGAAGGAATGAACGTTCGCGTTTGTGCTTTCCCTGATGGTGAAGATCCAGATAGTTTTGCTCGAAAAACACCTTATGAAGATTTGATTTTGTATTTAGAAGAGAATTCTAAAGATTTTATACAATTCAAAGCTTCTTTATTGATGAAAGAGGCCAAGAATGATCCTATAAAAAAAGCAGAATTAATTCGCGATATGGTTTCCAGTATTTCTAAAATTCCAGACCGGATTCAACGCGAAATATACATCCAAGAATGTTCTCGAATTATGGATATTTCCGAGCAAGTGTTGCTGAGTACTCTTGCGCAGTTGGTTCAGAAAGACATAGCTGAAACAGGTAAAAAAATTAAACAAGAGCAAAAAGCTTTCGAAATTGTAAAAAGCGACACTTCAACCGCAGTTGAAAAAGTTGATGTTTTATATCAATTGGAACGCAAAATCATCGAAATTTTACTTTTATATGGAAGCTTAAAAGAAGAATTTGAAGATGAACTTTTGAAAACAAATGCATATGGGGAATTAGAAAACAGCATCGAGAAAAAAGAATATTTTGTTTACCAAAGAGTTTATTTAAGTTTGCAAGAAGACGAAGTAGAGCTTGCAAATGAATTATTTAAAGGCGTTTACACTAATTTAGTAGATTATTTTAATCAAAACGAGAGCTTTAATATCGAGCACTATTTAATGCAATTGCCTCAAGAATTTGCCCAAGAAGTTACCGATATTTTAATGGAAGATGAAAAATTTATATTGGACGATTGGAGCGGTCAAAACATTTTTGTCAAACAAAAAAACGAAACTATAAGCCAGTATGTTTCTGAAACTATTCTAACGATGAGATGGTATTTAGTAGATAGAATTATTGAGGAATTAAAAAGCTCAATTTTACCTGATCCATCTTCAGATAATTCAGACACGATGTCTTTAGCGATGGATTATTCCAAGCTTATTAACTCTTTTTCTCTTAAATTAGGAAGAGTAATGTCTAGATATAGTAATTAGAAAATTAAATTATAAAGCATAAAAAAACCTGTTCAATACAAACAGGTTTTTTATTGAATGAAATTGGAATTATTTTACAACTAGTTTTCTAGTAGCGGTTTTTCCACCTTCAGTAATTTTCACAATATAGATTCCGCTATTTAAATTAGAGATATTAATAGTAGTATTTGAAGTTGTAGTTTTAATTACTTCTTTTCCTAAAACGTCAAATAACGAAATTGTTCTTTCAGTATTTATGTTTGATTCTATATGCAAAATACCGTTTGAAACCGGATTTGGATACACTTTTAACCCAACAATTTCGTTGTTTTCTATGCTTAATACTGTAATATCAGCATTATTTCTAATAATAAATTGAGGTGTTAAAACTGGAGGTGTTGCAGTAGTAACATTGTCGTAACCTAACGCAGTAGCACTAAAAGCAACAGTTGGAACAACTGTGCCAATATAATTAGCTTCTGCAAAACCTGTTCTTAAAACTCCATTCGTAGTTCCGTCAAATACATTATAATTAGTACTAGTCGTAAATACTTGCCCTGCAGTTAATGGAGTTACAGTTGTAGATCCTGAAGCAATAGTTCCGGTAATTGTAATATTACTAAAACTAATTAATTTACTTTCGTATGTATTTACATTTGCATTTAATGCTGCAATTGTAATATTCTGAGGTGTTAGTGTATTTCCAGAAGATACAACAGTTTGATTTTGTAGAGGTACAAATTGCAACATTCCGTTAAAATCAGTTAATTGGCCAGAAACATTGTTCATACTATCTCCAGCAGCAAATATAGTTGTGATCTTCCCAGCACTGTCATCTATTAAAATTCCACCTGTGGAATCTTGAATAAATTTTTGATTTCTAGTGGTTGAAACAGAAACAGTTCCTGCAGGAGAACGAACGTGTGAAACTACAACTGTCCCATTTAAAGTATAATAAGCATTTAAAGTTCCGGCTCTTAAAATGGTAATTGCTGAAACATTTGTAAGTGCTGCTATAGTAAATTGAGATGTAGTGCTTACAGAAGGGGATAAAGGCGCATGTGCATTATCTACTAAAGAAACCACAACAGTGTGACTTCCTACTGATAATCCTGTTAGTACAATTGGAGTAGTATCATATTTCATAATCGTTGCACCTCCGTCTACTGTATAATGAATGTGTCCGGTACCAGTTCCATTTGCAACAGTAAAGTTTGATACTGAAACATTTACAGTTACGCTAGTTGTTAAGGGGTTATATATTGTTGCGTTTACTGGCGATGTAATAGTCACAGAAGGTGAAGTTGAGCAAATATTTGCAGCAGTTGCTGAATTTTTTGGAGTTGGTGCTCCAACCGTAAAATCGGTGCTATTTGAATTATTGTCAGTACATCCGCCATTAATTCTAATGGCTGCTGTTGTATTAGATAAAACGGCAACAGCAGCTGTTCCTTCAAAAGCTGTAACAGTAGGGCCAAAACCAACCAGATCAATGTAAGTTCCAGTTGTTAAGGTAGCCCCTGATAAAGCAGTAGCTGAATTAACCAAAGCAACTTTACCAGTAGTTCCTGATAAAGCTAACGGAGATGTTGTAACATCTAAATCTGGCGTAGGTAGAGCAATTCCTGATGTAGTACCTCCTGAAAGTTTTATCAAAAAATATTTTCCAGGGGCAATTGTTGTTGCAGCTGGAATTGAGTTAACAGCCCATAAAAATGGAGATGTAGAAGGGCCAGTTGCAGATGCGTATTGAACAGACCATCCTGAAATATCAGCAGCTACTGTACCTCTATTAAATAATTCAACAAAGTCATTTAAATATTGAGCTCCTGTATTACCACCTCCACCATATACTTGGCTAATTACAACTTGTGCATTTGAGGTAAACCCAATAAGAAGCATCATTATTGAAGTAAATAAGTAAATTTTTTTCATAATTATTTTTTTAGATTTTTTATAGTTAACAAATATAAGGATAATTTTAATTTACAATAAAAATTTCAATGTAAAAAAAACATTAAATTATTAATACATCAGGTTTATAACTATTTGACAATTAGTTTTCTAGTGGCAGTAGATTCGCCTTCTTTAATTTTAATGATGTAAACACCTGGAGATAATGCAGCAATATTCAATTCTTTTGAGTTTAAAATTGTTTGCAACACTTTTTTTCCTAATACATCAAAAATCGTAATTTCTTTGTCTAAGGACAATTTTGAAGTAATGTAAATTTTACCATTGCTCACAGGATTTGGGTAGAAATTCAAGCCTTCAATTGAAGTTTCTTGATTTCTAACTACTCTGTTTTCTTGTGCTGTAACGCTAAAAGAAGTAAAACAGAGTACTATTAGAGCAATATAAAAGTAATTTTTGTGCATTAAAAATATTTTTGTAAAGATACATTTTTTTCTATGAATATTTAAAATATTTAACTTATTTGATTTTTTTTAAAGAATTGAATACTTATTCAAACGGTTTACTTCCCATTAAACAGGGTCATCGTGTTTTCTAAACCTGCCAGACCAAATGAATTTATAATATCAGATGCCACATCTAGGCGCTCCGCAAGCATAGTTTGTTCTAAATCATCCCAATTTGCAAGAACATAATCTATTTGTTTTCCTTTTTTAAATTCATCACTAATTCCAAATCGAAAACGAGCATATTCCTGAGTATTCAATAATAAGGTGATATTTTTCAAACCATTATGTCCTCCATCACTTCCCTTAGGACGAATTCTAATGGTTCCAAAAGATAAATTTAAATCATCGGCAATAATTAATATATTTTGAAGCGGAATATTTTCTTTTTCCATCCAATATTTGACCGCTTTTCCACTAAGATTCATATAGGTATTTGGCTTTAATAGAAAAATTTTTTTGCCCTTAAGTTTCAATTCTGCCTTAGCCCCAAATTTTGAAGTTTCAAAAGTAATGCCTTCTTTTTTAACTAAAAAATCTAAAACTTTAAACCCTATATTATGTCTTGTATTTGCATACTCAACACCAATATTTCCAAGACCTACAACCAAAAATTTATTCATAATATCCCTTTTCTCTGCTGGTTTTGCTTTCGTAAATAAATTGTTCAGCCATTTTATCATCTTGCTAAAGTAAACTATTTATATTCTTTTGGAATCAAGCACACCGGAATTGGATTCATTTTGTGTTGATTTACCGTATTTAATTTTTTATAAATCGAAAATGCGATTTGTTCTCTACCCAAAAAATCAGCGGCAGTTTTACCATTTTTATCCTCATTCATAGCCCATTCGAGTTCATCGTAACTGGCGCCAAGTTG
>SHWW01000045.1 GCA_009693635.1 Flavobacteriaceae bacterium | reverse complement strand
GATTTAATTGTAACACCCTCTGGAGGTGTTGGTACCTATAATTACCAATGGTATAATTCTCCAGCTAATACTATTATAGCTGGCGCTACAAGTGCAAGTTTCACACCTTCAACAGCTACAGTCGGTACACTTTTATATTATTGTGTAATTAGTCAGACTGGCTTAGGATGTTCTGTAACAAGTCCACTTGTAAGTGTTCTGGTTGTGGATAATCCTTCTGTAAGTTTACAGCCTTTAGCGAGTCAACCTATTTGTATTAATAATACTCCAATAACATTAACTACTGCTTTTATCGATGGAACTGGGACACCAACCTATCAATGGTATACTAACACTGTTAATTCATATACAGGAGGAACGGCAATTACTGGCGAAACAACCATTAGTTATGTTCCTGTAACATCTGTTGTGGTGACTCTACATTATTATTGTGTTGCAACATATGCAAATGGAGGATGTGGCTCAGTCTTTACAAATATTGCTACTGTAATTGTAAATCCTTTACCAATAATTAACGACACCACTATCATTCAATGCGATGATGATTTAGATGCAATTACTGCATTTAACTTGACGGTAAATAACCCCCAAATTTCAGTGAATGCAGCGAATGAAACATTTACTTATTATACTTCTTTAGCTGGGGCTAATGCAAATCCAACCTTTGATGAGATTAGGAATCCATTTGCTTTCACAAATACCACTCCTACCCTAATGTACATTTGGACAAGGGTTACAACTGTAAATGGATGCTATCGTGTTGCAAAAATAACGTTGAGAGTTGCAGCGCCAAATATTCCAATTACTTATAATATTACTATGCCAACTGTTTGTGATGATTTTTTAGATATTAATGGAAATAATACTATTAATAACAATGATCGAGATGGTATAGCAACTTTTAATTTTAGTTCAACAGAACCAACAATTAGGGCTTTATTACCACCTACAGGAACGTATTTTATTAAATATTATAGAAATAGAGCAGATGCTTTAGCGCAGCAAAATGTAATTATAAATCTAACCAACTATAGAAATATTGGCTACCCTTCAACTCAGAATATTTGGGTTAGAGTTGATAGCGATATTACCAATGCATGTTATGGATTAGGGCCATGGGTAACTATAAATGTACAGGCAAAACCATTTGCTCATACAGTAACTATACCTAGACAATGTGATGACAATTTAGATGGTATTTTCAATTTTAATACCGCTAACTTAGAAAGAGATTTGTTATTGGGGCAAACTGGAGTAGCGGTTACCTATTTTGATGCTGCAAATAACCCGTTGAGAGATTCTAATAATAATTTAATTACGAGTCCATTCCCAGCAACTTTTTCATCAACATCACAAACAATTAGAGCAGTTGTTACCAATACAACTCCTCAAGCTTGCTGGTACGAGACTACTATTCAATTTATAGTTGATAAATCTCCTATTAATTTTGCCATTCCAGCTACTTTAACAACTTCCTGTGATGACGAAACAGATCCTGCTTTACAAAATGGGGAGTTTAATTTTACTAACTCTCAAGCGATTCATAATATTGTAACTTTTGGTCAGCCATCAGGATTGTTTTACGAATATTATGATGAAAATAATGTGCTTTTATCAACTCCGCTTCCAAATCCATTGCCAGTTACATTAACAAAAAATATAACTATCGTAGTATACAATCCAATAAATCCAACTTGTAGAATTACTAAAACAATCACATTTACTGTAAACCCAGTTCCAATAATTGAATTAGAATCATCAGAATTAGTTTGCAGTAATGATCCTACTTTCTTTGCATTATTAAATGCTGGTATCACAGACGGAACTCCAACAACTAATTACACTTATGTTTGGTCTAAAGATGGTGTAGTAATTCCTACTGCTACATCCTACACTTTAAATGTAAATGCAGAAGGAATATATACTGTTAGAGTCATAAATTCTATGGGTTGTTTTAGAATTAGAACAATTACAGTAATTGCCTCCGATGCTGCTCATTTCAACATGCCTACAATTATGGATTTAAGCGATAATAATACTATAATTATTAATGTAACAGGATCAGGAAATTATGTTTTCAGTTTGGATTACCCGAATGCTTATCAAACTATAAATATTTTTACAGATGTAGCTCCAGGAGTTCATACCGTTTATGTTAAAGATT
This sequence comes from Flavobacteriaceae bacterium, assembly GCA_009693635.1. Taxonomy (GTDB): domain Bacteria; phylum Bacteroidota; class Bacteroidia; order Flavobacteriales; family Flavobacteriaceae; genus Flavobacterium. The sequence goes on along the minus strand of SHWW01000045.1, from coordinate 14,386 downwards.
TGGATGGTTGTGGAACCTCATCGCAAATTATTAATGTAATAGGAATTCCAAAATTTTTCACACCAAATGCGGATGGATATAATGATACATGGAATGTACTTGGATTAACTACAACAAAAAATTACAATACTATTATTTATATTTTTGACCGCTATGGCAAATTGTTGAAAGAACTAAGCCCAATTAGTAAAGGTTGGGACGGTACATTTAACGGTGGTATTATGCCTTCAGATGATTATTGGTATACAATTTATTTTGAAGACGGTAGAACTGCAAAAGGCCATTTCACACTGAAGCGATAAAATTTCATTAGAAACAATTAACTATATTATTAGTCCCGATAGCAGCGATATCACAAGCCCTTGCGAGGATATAGCGAATAGCGGAAAATAACGTTATAAAAACCAACCAACTTTATGGTCCTAATAATAAATAGTGTAATTTTGCTGACTTCAAATTAGTTGAGGATTTACAATATATGAGAACGAAATCATTAAAAAAGAATAGAATCAATGTGATTACACTAGGGTGTTCCAAAAATGTTTACGATAGTGAGGTTTTAATGGGGCAATTACGTGCCAGTGGAAAAGACGTTGTACATGAGGAAGAAGGTAATATTGTAGTGATAAATACTTGTGGTTTTATTGATAACGCTAAAGCAGAATCGGTAAATACCATACTTGAATATGCTGATAAAAAATCCCGTGGAATTGTAGATAAAGTTTTCGTTACCGGTTGTTTATCTGAAAGATATAGACCCGATTTGGAAAAAGAAATTCCTAATGTAGATCAATATTTTGGAACTACAGAATTACCAGGTTTATTGAAGGCTTTAGGAGCAGATTATAAGCATGAATTATTGGGGGAACGACTAACAACTACTCCGAAAAATTATGCCTATTTAAAAATTGCCGAAGGATGTGACCGACCTTGTAGTTTTTGTGCCATCCCGATTATGCGAGGAAAACACGTTTCTCAAACAATTGAGAAATTAGTAAAAGAAGCAGAAGGATTGGCTAAAAACGGTGTGAAAGAGCTGATATTAATCGCTCAAGATTTAACTTATTACGGACTTGATATTTACAAAAAACGTAATTTAGGGGAATTATTAGAGGCTTTGGTTAAAGTGGAAGGTATTGAATGGATTCGATTGCATTATGCTTTTCCAACGGGTTTCCCAATGGATGTTTTGGAAATTATGAAGCGGGAACCAAAAATTTGCAACTATATTGATATTCCACTTCAACATATTTCGGATTCTATATTGAAATCGATGCGTCGTGGAACAACAAGAGAAAAAACCACACAATTATTGAAAGATTTTAGAGCTGCAGTCCCTGGAATGGCAATTCGAACCACCTTAATTGTGGGCTATCCTGGAGAAACACGAGAAGATTTTGAAATTTTGAAAGACTTTGTTCAAGAAATAAAATTTGATAGAATGGGTTGTTTTGCCTATTCCCATGAAGAAAATACGCATGCCTATTTACTAGAAGATAATGTTCCAAGTGAGGTAAAACAAGCTAGAGCTGAAGAAATAATGGAGCTACAATCGCAAATTTCTTGGGATTTAAATCAAGAAAAAGTAGGGCAACTATTTAAATGTATCATTGATAGAAAAGAAGGTGCTCATTTTGTAGGAAGAACTGAATTTGATAGCCCTGATGTGGACAATGAAGTATTAATTGACGCCTCAAAATACTATGTTAAAACTGGTGAATTTGTAATGATTAAAATAATTGAAGCCACTGAATTTGATTTATACGGGGAACCAATTTAATATTAATTTAATTAACTTTTAGATATGAAATCAATAAAAATTATTGGCAGTTTAATTTTGTTATTTTCAATACAATCTATCGTTGCTCAATATGGTCAAGGTGGCTACGGTCAAGGTGGAATGGGTCAAGGCGGGTATGGTCAAGGTGGAATGGGAAGTGGAATGGTTGGAAATCCTAACATGCAAAATCAACAAAGGTCACAACCAAAAGAACCAGCTATAGAGGAAACTGTAAAGAAAGTAGTTGATCGACTTAACGAACAACTCAAGCTTGATGAACTTCAAGTTATTGCAATTTCGAATATTATTACCCAAAATATAAAAAAACAAAATGCAATAATAAAAAAAGAAGAAGGTAGTAATGAGGAAAAAGCGAATGAGTTAAAAGCAATTTCCGAAAAAATGGATCTTGACATACTAATTTTACTCAATAAAGATCAAAAAGCAAAATACAAATTGATGTCGGAGGATTCAAAAAAACAACAAGAAGCCTATTCAAGGAGAAACCGATAAACATAAAAAAAACGCGAGATATTTCTCGCTTTTTTTTATTAATTATTTAGAATCTAAATCGAAGCTAAAACTCACTTTGATTTGTTCAGCAAATTTTTCTTTTACTAAACTTGGAATTTCAATGCCGTAATCTTGAGCATGAACCAAAAAATTACCTGTAGCTCCCACTTTACTTCCATTTGAAGTTAAAAAGATTTTAGTTTTAACTTTCTTAGTGACTCCATGAATGGTTAAATCACCTTCAACGTCATAAGCTATTTTAGTAGCCGCTAATTTCTTAGCATCAAAACCTGCAATTTTACCTTTGAAAGTAGAATTAGCAAATTTAGAAGATTCCATATAATTTTCATTAAAATGTTCCTCCATTAAGGGAACTTTAAATCGGATTGATTTAATGATCACACTAGTTGCAAATTGTCCATTTGTCGCGTCCAAAATAGCAGAAACAGTGTTGCTCTTTCCAGCAATCTCTACAAAATTAGGCATTGAAGCATCAAATTTAATTTCTCCAGAACGCGTTAACATCCTTTGAGCAAATGTTACATTGGCGAAGACCAATGCGATGGAAAGTATTACTAATTTTTTCATGACTTAATTTTCAGGGAAGTTAGTATTTGCCCAATTGTTAATCATATTAATTGTAGCCGTTGGCAAAGCACCTGATTGAGGCATAATTCTACCACAAGAAGCGTCTAATCGGCACAATAAATCGCCATTTTGAGTCGCCTCTTTGACTTCTGCATACGTTTCTAAGTTGGGATACTGATTTCCACCTGCATGGCAACTGGTGCATTTTGCAGACATCACAGGAGCAACGTGCGAAGTATATGTAGGATTTGTAATTACTGCCGAAATATCCTGAGTTGTATTTGATTCACAGGAAACAAGGAACAAACCGCAAATTGAAAGTAAAACTATATTTAAATTTTTCATTTTTTCTTTTTTATTAAAATACCCTGTACATATTAAACCCAAAATACAATTGTTTTTTGCCATCCCATCTTCCTGTAGCATTTGTGAAAACAGCTGCGTCGTTCATTGGCTGGCTGTTCGAGAATACCAACTGGAACACGTGACCCCCCGTTTCAATATCCATACCTAAAGTAAGAGGGTTGTGGTATTTAGAAACAAAATCATCCCGCAAATTCAATCGTGCTGCATATTCAAGATTCAAACTCAATCTTTTCGCCAATTTGTATCGTGCTCCCGTTCCTATCAATAAAGTTGATTTTTGATCCAAAAGTCCGTCGTATAAATTTTTATGAACATAAATAGGGGCGATTTCTAATGAAAAAGAATCATTGAATTTTCTTGAAATCAAGAGCTGAGTTGTAAATGCCAGTCGGTTGTTGAATGTTAATCCTGGCATCAAAGCATCTTTTTTCAATTCGCTATTAATATCCATCGTGTTATAACCCACAATAGTCAAAGGAAAACCAGCTACAATTTGATTTGTAAATTTATATTTTGCAGCCAATTCGTATGTTTTATTATAGGTATGCCTTGTTGCGCCAAGAGACAACCAGTTTGCAACGCCATAGATCCCACCAATTTTTGTCAAAGCATTATCCAATCCGAAAAAGTTATTAATTCCTTCTCCTAAATCCCCAAAACGGTGAGAAATTAAGAAATACCATTCCCCTTTTGCAGCCAATTTCGTGGATTGCATGTTGCAAATTTGCAAACCTTTAAAAGTTGCCAACTCAATATCAACTTGTTTTGGCGCAGTAGCATCTAATTGGTTTAATAAATCGTCTTGTGCAGTGGCAAAACCAACTACAAAAAAGACAAGAACAAGAGACAATAAATTCTTGATTTTCATTTTAATTATTTTTTATTGATGGAACATTGATCTAATTTTAGTTCGCCCATTAAATCGTCAAATCCAACCAATCGTCCTTTTACAGTGATTGCTTGTTCGTTTTTGATGGCAGTATCTGGGGATTTAAAATTACAAATTATCGTATTGTCAATCGTGACAATACTGTCAGAAACAGCGGTAACAATTCCAGAAATAGCAATTGCTTTATCGGAATATTTACTTGTAGCAACAGGAACATTTGCAGCAAATTCAGCAGTTATATTTTTAGAGGTTACTGTAAATACAACTTCTTCGGTATCCAAATCTCTCGCGCCACCGTGAAAAACGTAGTTATAAACAGAAAAACCTATTATCAAAGCAACAACAAAGAGAGCTCCGATTATTTTTACTTTTTTACTCATTTTATTTCTATTTTATTATACCCAAATTTACAAGAATATATCAGATTATGTGCCTAAAAACCTTAAGATTCACTTAATTGGCAAGTTGTATAAAACAACGGCTACAAGAATTAAAAAAGTGTAAAATTATTTAACCAAATTTAATAAAAAATCGCTCACCAAAACAAATTATTGTTTAAATCTATAGGTTGTAGTATTATTATTAAAAGCTGCATAAATTAATGCTGATTTTCCTTGCGTATCTGTTTGATCTAAATCGGCTTTCTTGACAATTAATTTTTCAATAATTACTTTATTTCCCGACATAATCGCTGCCATCAAAGCCGTTCCCATTCCAGAATTATAATTAATATTGGAAACTGTATCTATTAAATACAATGCAACCGCTTCATTATTTCTGTAGCACGCCAATATTAATGGTGTCGATTTATTGTCATTTACAGCATTTATTAATTCTGGATTCCGATTATATATAGCTTGGATTTCTAATAGCGTTCCTTTTCGAGCTACGTCAAAAACTGTTTTCTCTTGAGAATGACAAATGGTTGTTATAAAAAGAAATAATAATAATAATTGTCTCATTCAAAAGCAGTTTGAAACACAAAGCTATGATAGATTTGTTTAATTATCAAGAAATTAAAATTAAATTATGAAAATATTAGATAATTAGTAAGTTGGCTTCTTTCAAAATTGCCAATGGTTTTGAAAACCAAAGCAATTCAAAATCTTCAAATGCAGTTTCAAATTCGGATTTTATTTCTTGTAAAGTATGAATTTTAGTATTTGAAACCTTAATATTATGGAGTAACTCCACCAGCCAATCGCCGTGTTCTTTATTCATTTGAACCGAATACGTTTCCTTTTTATCGTGGAATGTCATTGTCATCATTTCCCAAGAACTGCCTTTTTTGGTTTTTTTGAAATAGGAAACAGACGGAATTCCGCCAAGCCAAACCACTTTGGAATTGGGCTGCATAGAAAAATCATTTTCTTCAGAAAGCGCATTGAATATAAAGTCTTCCGAGATTTTTGTTTTTGGAATTTTAAACTCAAACCAATCTTGCAATGGATATTCAAAACAAATTCCGTGCATAAAATTATAAAGTGATTTCTTCAAACCAAAACTAAATTGCTCGTGGTCAATTCCTGTTGAATCAATGAAATTAATATCATTATTGGCAAATGTTCCAATGGCTTCAGTTTCTTTGACAACTCCAAATTTTTCGGGATACATTCCCACAGGACTGTGCGCTGTCATTGCGAATTGATGCCAAAAACCCGATTGCAAAATTCCAATTTCAAACAATTGACGCACCATTTCCAAACTATCAACAGTTTCTTGAACGGTTTGCGTTGGATAACCGTACATCAAATAGGCGTGAACCATAACTCCTGCTTCAGTGAAATTCCTTGTGACTTTTGCCACTTGCTCCACCGTTACGCCTTTGTCAATTAGTTTTAATAATCTGTCTGAAGCTACTTCCAATCCACCTGAAACAGCAATACAACCTGACGCTTTTAATAACAAACATAAATCTTTGGAAAAGCTTTTTTCAAATCGAATATTCGTCCACCACGTAACGGAAATTTTCCTGCGTAAGATTTCCAATGCCAAAGCACGCATCAATGCTGGTGGAGCAGCTTCATCAACAAAGTGGAATCCGGTTTGTCCTGTTTGTACAATTAATTCTTCCATTCTATCGCACAACAAATTGGCAGCAACAGGCTCGTATAATTTTATATAATCCAATGAAATATCACAGAACGTACATTTTCCCCAATAGCAACCGTGCGCCATAGTGAGTTTGTTCCAGCGTCCATCGCTCCACATTCGGTGCATCGGATTTACAATTTCTATTACCGAAATGTATTTATCCAGTAACAAATCGGAATAATCTGGAGTTCCCACTTCCGCTTGTTTGAAATCCGCTTTTTTAGAATTATTCTTGTAAACGACTTCGCCATTTTCTAAAAGAAACGTTCTTTTATATTCAGAATCGGAAGTAGAATTCAAATTTTCGATTAACAATTTCAAGGGCAATTCGCCATCATCAAGAGTAATATAATCGAAAAACTCAAAAACTCGTTTATCAGAAAGTGAACGCAATTCGGTATTAGGAAAACCGCCACCCATCCCAATTTTAATGCTAGGAAAATGCTCTTTTACCCATTGCGCGCATCGAAAAGCCGAATATAAATTTCCTGGAAAGGGAACAGAAATAAGAAATAAAGAAGGTTGAATCATTTCAATTTTGGATTTCAAAATCGAAAGCAACACCTTATCAATATAGGTAGTTTCCTTATTTAAAGCATCGTATAACTCATTAAATGAATTCGCACTTCGCCCCAAACGTTCGGCATAGCGACTAAAACCAAAATTCTCATCGATACATTCTACAATAAAATCAGAAATATCTTCCAAGTACAAAGTGGCAAGATGTTTAGCTTTGTCCTGCGTTCCCATCGTTCCAAAAGCCCAATCCAATTCTTCAAGTTGATCAAATCGAGATGCTTCAGGCAAATAATCATCCTGACATATTTGTAGCGCTAACGTTGGGTTTTTCCCTTGCAAAAAAGAAATAACCCCATCAATTGTTTTTATATATTCGTCTTGTAAAGCTAAAATACGGACGGAATTATCCGAAATCACCGCAACTTTAAACTTTAAACTTTCAACTTTAAACAAATTTTGAAGTCCATCCTTCGAAAACAATTCTAAAATCACTTCAATACCCAAATCCGCTTGAACCGCTGGTACAGTAAGGGTATTCAAAAAACCTTTGATGTACGCAGAAGCTGGATACGGCGTATTCAATTGCGTGAACGGGGGCGTGATTATAAAAACGTTGGTTTCCAAATAAACTAATTTTGCACAAAAATAACTGCAAAAAATAACTTTATTACTTTTATATCCAAAAACTATTCATTTGTATTTTTCAACTTCTTATATATTAGGTACGAATACACAATGGGCACAATCGAAATTACTGTGGTAATGCTAATTAAAAAGTAAAAATTGATGTTTTCAGGAAGAATTAAACTACAAATAATAATTATAATTCCGCCAATAACCCACATTTTTCCTGCTAAAAGATGCGTCAATTTCCACACTTCTTCACTCTCTAATGTCCACGGCGTTTTGATTCCAATGAAGTAATTTTGCTTAATCACTTTGAAATAATTCCCCATAAATACGAATAATGTTCCAACCAAAACAACAATCAAGTTTGGATTTGAAAGCGTTTTATTGTTAGAAATGTAAATAATAAAAAGTGCCAAAACCGACATAAAAGTCACCAAAATAAACTTGAACTGATTGTACTTTCCACCCATAGATTCCATTCGTTTTTTAGGATCAATTTTTGGAACAACCAACATCAAAACATACGTTAGAACTGGCAATAAAAAAACCATTCCAATCAGCGAATATTTACTTCCATAATCATCAATTTCTCCTTTTAGGTTCCAATGCATTGGCACTTGTTCTGGCAAACTGTTCCAAATATAACCCAAATAGATAAATGGCAATAACACAATTCCAATAATCGGTAGTTCTTTTTTAAATGTATTGTTCATCGTTATTATTTTTTAAAAGTTAAAATCCACTGCAAAACGTCTTCCATAATGGTCGTATTTATGGAATAAATAACGAATTGCCCTTTTTTCTCAGAAGCTATTAAATCGGCACGTTTCAAAATGTCCAAGTGATGCGAAATACTTGGTTTTGAAATATCAAATGAAGCTGCAATATCTCCTGCGGATAAATCTTTCTCCTTCAAAAGCTCCAAAATTTCCCTTCGTGTCACATCGTTCAACGCCTTGAAAATAGCATTCATATTTATTTTTATTTATATATTTAGACAAATATCTAAATACTTTATTGATTAACAACATAAAAAAGCATTTTTTTTATTAACCATTTTAAAACTTATGCTCCTTTTTAGAAATAACAAATAAAGAAATAAACGAAATTGAGGCGGCAACGGTCAGATAATACCCCACAAAATCAATTCCGTAGTTTTTGGCAAGCCAAATGGCAATCATGGGTGCAAAGGCAGCTCCTATAATTCCTGCAAAATTAAATGTTAGGGAAGCACCTGAATACCGCACTTCGGTAGGGAAAAGTTCCGATAAAAAAGTTCCCAAAGGACCGTAAGTCAATCCCATTAAGGTCATTCCTATAATTAAAAATAGGGAAATAAAGCTGGTGTTTCCAGAACCCAAAAGCAACGAAAATAACAAACCAAATACGGCAATTGCCGCCGAAATCGGCATTAAAACGGTGCGTCTTCCAAATTTATCGGCTAAAAGCGCAGATACGGGAATTGCAATTCCAAAAAACACAACTGAAAATAATTGCATAATGAGGAAATCTCTTCTTGTGAATCCTAAATCTGTAGTTGCCCAACTCAAAGAAAAAACGGTCATTAGATAAAAAATTACAAAGGTAGCCACCGCTGCCAAAGTTCCAAAAACAAGTTCACATCGGTAGGATTTCAGCAAGGTTAACAAAGGAATTTTTACGCTTTTTTTGGTTGCTACAGCATTTATAAACGAAGGTGTTTCGGTAATTTTTAACCGAATATAAAACCCCACAAGAACCAAAACAGCACTTGAAATAAAAGGTATTCTCCAGCCAAAATCAAAAAATTGTGCTTCGGTTAAGGTGTCATTCAATAAAAGAAATGTCCCTCCAGAAAGTAACAAACCAATGGGTGCACCCAACTGTGGGAACATTCCGTACCAAGCGCGTTTGGTTGGTGGTGCGTTTTCAATTGCCAATAAAACAGCCCCACCCCACTCGCCTCCAAGTCCCAAACCTTGACCAAATCGGCAAAGCATTAATAAAAAGGGAGCGGCAATTCCGATTGAGGCGTATGTTGGTAAAAAACCAATGGCCACGGTGGAAATCCCCATGGTTAATAAGGCAAAAACCAAGGTTGTTTTTCGCCCAATTTTATCGCCATAATGCCCGAAAACTGCAGAACCAATTGGGCGTGCAAAAAAAGCAATTGAGAAAGTTGCCAACGATTGAAGTATGGAAGCGGTTGGATCTGAACCAGGGAAAAACAGTTGTGGGAATACCAAAACCGCTGCATTGGCATAAATATAAAAGTCGAAAAACTCAATTGAAGTACCAATTAAACTACCCAAAAGAACGTGTTTTGTAGCATTTACTTTGTTTAAATTTGGAATTTCATTCATATTAATGCTTTTTAAATTAAGTTTAAACTGGTTTTAATTTTTCAAATATAATAAATATTTAGTTCCAAAAAAGGAAAGTTCATCATCGCATTAGAATCCGAATTAATTATGAAAATGTTATATTTCCGCCTTATTAAAACAGCTAAATGTAGAATGTGCAATACTTTTAACAAAAATAGTATTTAAAGATATTTTGAATAAATGCCAATAACCCAATTTTTTTGGTAATTTTACTCAAAACAAATTTTCCTATGCCAACGGACAGTATTAGCTATCAAAATTCTGGATATTTCTCGCCTTTGATTAACGATTATTTGAATCACCAATCAAATTTACAGTCTCTTTACAATCATTTTCCAACTATTGAAAATTTTGAAAAACAACTAATTGAAAAGCAACAAAACTACAATTCTAATATACGAGAGATTTTAGTTTCTGTTTTGAACAAACAATACGAATTACTTACAGTTTCTGAATTGACAAAGAAGAATATCGCATTACTTTTAGATAAAAATACCTTTACTATTACAACGGGACACCAACTCAATTTATTCACGGGACCGATATATTTCATATATAAAATCATTTCAACTATCAATTTAACGAAGGAATTAAAGTCAAAATACCCAAACTATAATTTTGTTCCCATTTATTGGATGACAACTGAAGACCACGATTTTGAAGAAATTAATTATTTCAATTTTAAAGGAAAAAAATTCCAGTGGAACAGAGAAACTTCGGGTCCTGTGGGGAGGTTATCTACGGAAGGATTGGACGAATTTCTTACCGTATTTGAAAAAGAATTGGGTTCGGGAACCAATGCTGATGCGATTAAGAACCTGTTTAAAGACGCTTACGCAAATAACGATTCGTTAGCAAATGCAACTCGTTATTTAGCAAATGAGCTTTTTAGGGATTATGGATTAGTAATTTTAGATGCCGATAATTCAGAATTAAAAACCGAATTTATTCCTTACATCAAAGAAGAATTAGTACACCAAACGTCTAATAAAAAGGTTTTAGAAACGATTGCAAAATTAAAAGAGTATGCTATTCAAGTAAATCCTCGGGAGATAAATCTGTTTTATATTGAAGATAATTTGCGGGAACGCATCCTTTTTGAAGATGGAAAATACAAAATCAACAATACCAAAATAGAATTTTCTGAAAATGGAATTCTAGAATTAGTTGATAAAAACCCTGAAAAATTTAGCCCGAATGTAATCCTTCGTCCTTTGTATCAAGAAGTAATTTTACCTAATTTATGCTACATTGGAGGCGGTGGAGAAATTGCGTATTGGCTAGAATTAAAGGCTACTTTTGAGGCTTTCAATTGCACTTTTCCGATTCTTTTATTACGAAATTCGGCACTTTTAGTTACGCCTAAACAAGCTGTTAAAGTGGCAAAATTAGGATTAACTTGGATTGATTTATTTTCAAAGCAAGAGGAATTAATCAACAGAAAAGTTGTGGAAATATCGGAAATACCGGTTGATTTCTCTATTCAGAAAGATTTTTTAAAACAGCAATTTTCTGAATTATATGCAATTGCAAATCAAACTGATAAATCCTTTCTTGGAGCAGTAAAAGCACAAGAAGCCAAGCAAATTAAAGGATTAGACAATTTAGAAAAGCGTTTATTAAAAGCTCAAAAAAAGAAATATGTTTCTGAATTAGAACGAATCATTGACTTGCAAAACGACTTGTTTCCAAACCAAAGTTTGCAAGAGCGAAAAGCCAATTTCTCTGAATTTTATTTGGAATCAGGAAAAACTTTGATTGAAAAATTAGTTAGGGGATTGAATCCTTTAGAGTTTAATTTTACGATTCTAACATTATAAGTTACTAATAATTGGAAATCGATTAAAAAACCTTATTTTTGCAAAAAATTTAAAACCTATAAAATGGCCACGAATAGAACATTTACAATGATTAAACCAGATGCTGTTGCAAACGGACACATCGGAAACATTTTAGCAATGATTACAAACGGAGGTTTCAAAATCGTTTCTTTGAAATTAACACAATTAACCATTGCAGATGCACAAGCTTTTTATGCTGTTCACGCTGCAAGACCTTTCTACGGAGAATTAGTAGAATTTATGTCAAGAGGTCCAATTGTTGCTGCAATTTTAGAAAAAGAAAATGCTGTTGAAGATTTTAGAGTTTTAATTGGAGCTACAAATCCAGCTGATGCTGCAGAAGGAACTATTAGAAAAGCATATGCAACTTCTATTGGAGAAAATGCAGTTCACGGTTCTGATAGCGACGAAAATGCTGCTATTGAAAGTGCTTTTCACTATGCAGGAAGAGAGCAATTCTAGTTATCAGTATTTAGTTTAACGTCCAATTAAGGATAAAACTAACATCAATAAAATTAAAAATCCCATATCGTTAATACAACGATTTGGGATTTTTAATGTTTAATAAAATGCTGACTATCTTAAAATTACATCTTTAACGATATCACGACGCAATTCTTCATTTATCATGGCTATAATTTTAGATTTTCCGTGACTTAATTCTTCTCGTAAAACAGAAGAAGATAGTTCTACATATAATGTAGTTCCTTTAAGTGTTACATTTTTAGTATAACTATTCACGCCATTTCCCATTAATGAAACCCATGCCTCTTTCACAGAAACTTGATCCATTCCGGGTTGTAATTTATTGCTTTGGATAATTTCTTTTAAAACATCCCCAATAGAACTCTCATTATTTAGCCGTTTTGCCATCTCCTAATATATTTATTGGTGCTGATTTTTTATAATGATATTCTGCCTTTGCTAAATTTATAACAACTAATTTGTCACTTGTTAGTGTTTCAATTTCTTCCTTCCACTTTGCGTAAGGTGTTTTATAATTGATATAGGCAATACCATTCTCAAAAGTGATTTCAATTTTTTCAAATTGGTTATTAACAAAAAATCGACCGTTTAATTGTGGCATCACTTTCTTTCTGAACCCTTTATTACCTTTAATTTGAAAATAATCAAACGACTCATTATAAGTATATGGCTTTTTAGCTCCATCGAAAAAGGTCACTTTCTCGATCTCCCAGTAGCCATTCAATTTAGAAATGTCTTGTATTGTAACTTTTTGATGACAAGCTGATAAAATAAAAAGAAATGCAATTGCAATAGTTTTTTTCATGGGAAAAATTATTTTTACAAATTTATTTTTTTATTTTTGAAACTCGAATTTATTTCAAATAAAAATCAAATTACATTAAACTTTTTTATCTTTTAAGGTTAAATTAAGAAAACAGTTATGAAAAAAAATAACATAATAATATCATTTATCATTGTAATTTTCGCAAGTTGTTCTGATTCTACTACTACTTCAGATACCATGTACTTTCCCCCTATTGATGGAACTTCAGCTTGGGAAAACAAAACTATTTCTTCTTTAGGTTGGAATCAAAATGCGGTTCAACCCTTATTAGATTACTTAGTTTTGAAGAATTCTAAATCATTTATTATTCTTGTAAACGGCAAAATTGTAATAGAAAATTATTTTAATGGACATTCTGCCACAACAAATTGGTATTGGGCAAGTGCTGGAAAAACTTTAACATCTACTGTCACAGGAATTGCTGAACAAGAAGGATTTTTAAATGTAAATGCTAAAGTATCCGATTATTTAGCGGCAGGATGGACAAGCGAAACTTTGGCAAAGGAGAATTTGATTACCAATAAAAATCTTTTAACAATGACTTCAGGGTTGGAAGATAGTGCCAATGGCGATTGTGTTACACCAAGTTGCTTGACCTATAATGCAGATGCAAGTACCCGGTGGGCCTATCACAATGTATATGTAAAACTACAAGATGTAATTGCAGTTGCTACAAACCAAAGTTATACTTCTTATTTCAATACCAAACTAAGAGACAAAATCGGCATGGATGGTGGTTGGTTTACCTTTGGAAATAATAGTATTTATGGAAGCACTTCGAGAAGTATGGCTCGTTTTGGATTACTAGCATTAAATAAAGGAAAATGGAATGGAAGTACCATATTGAATGAAACTTATTTCAATCAAGCAACTTCAACTTCTCAAAATATAAATCTTTCGTATGGTTATTTGTGGTGGCTGAATGGGAAAGCAAGTTATCATTTACCTGAATCACAATACCAATTCAATGGAAGTATTATTCCAACTGCACCAAATGATATGTTTATGGCTTTGGGTAAAAATGACCAAAAAATCTATGTTGTTCCGTGTAAAAATATGGTTATAATCAGAATGGGAGATGCTGCAAATACTACGAATTTAGCATTGTCTGATTTTGATAAAGTATTATGGCAGAAAATAAGTGCTTTATACCAATAATAAAATAAGTTATTTTTTCATTTTTTTACTGAATCCTAAAACAAATAAAACTACTCCCAATGATAGAAGAATCAAGTATAGAGTTTGGTTTTTGTCTCTAACTACATTTGAAAGTACAATAAATAAAATACTACACAAATAAAAATAAATTGATTTTAGGTTTTTATAAAACTCCATAATTATCTTATTTAAAAAAACTATCCACAAATTCGTATTTATTGAAAACTTGTAAGTCTTCAATTCCTTCGCCAACGCCAATATATTTGACTGGTATTTGAAATTGATCTGAAATACCAATTACTACACCGCCTTTTGCAGTTCCATCTAATTTTG
>SHWW01000044.1 GCA_009693635.1 Flavobacteriaceae bacterium | reverse complement strand
TCAAAAGTAATAGGAAAAGTATCGCAAATCATTGGGCCAGTAGTTGACGTAGTATTCAACGGTAAAGATGTAGAACTTCCAAAAATTTATGATTCACTAGAAATCACTAAAAAAGATGGTACATTATTAGTGCTAGAAGTACAATCTCACATTGGTGAAAATACTGTTAGAACTATTTCGATGGATTCTACGGATGGTTTAAGTAGAGGTTATGAAGTTATAGGAACAGGAAATCCTATAAAAATGCCAATTGGACCAGATGTTTACGGTCGTTTATTCAACGTAATCGGAGATGCAATTGATGGTTTAGGAGATTTACCAAAAACAGGCGAAAACGGAATGTCTATTCACCGTCAAGCTCCAAGATTTGAAGATTTATCTACTTCATCAGAAGTTTTATTCACAGGTATTAAAGTAATTGATTTGATTGAGCCTTACTCTAAAGGAGGAAAAATTGGATTGTTTGGCGGTGCAGGTGTTGGTAAAACAGTTTTGATTCAAGAGTTGATTAACAATATAGCAAAAGGTCACGGTGGACTTTCCGTATTCGCAGGAGTAGGAGAAAGAACGCGCGAAGGAAATGACTTACTTCGTGAGATGTTAGAGTCAGGAATTATAAAATACGGAGATGAATTCATGCACTCTATGGAAAATGGAGGATGGGATTTATCTAAAGTGGATATGTCAGGAATGAGAGAGTCAAAAGCTACTTTCGTTTTCGGTCAAATGAATGAACCTCCTGGAGCTCGTGCTCGTGTAGCCTTGTCGGGATTATCTATCGCAGAATATTTCCGTGATGGCGCAGGTTCAGATCAAGGAAAAGACGTTCTTTTCTTTGTTGACAATATTTTCCGTTTTACACAAGCAGGTTCTGAGGTTTCGGCACTTTTAGGGCGTATGCCCTCTGCAGTAGGGTATCAACCAACATTAGCTACAGAAATGGGAGCGATGCAAGAGCGTATCACCTCTACAAACAAAGGATCTATTACATCTGTTCAAGCGGTTTACGTTCCTGCGGATGATTTAACCGATCCAGCTCCAGCAACTACATTTGCTCACCTTGATGCAACTACAGTATTGTCTCGTAAAATTGCCGAATTAGGAATTTATCCAGCGGTGGATCCTTTAGATTCTACTTCTAGAATTTTAACGCCTCAAATTCTTGGTGATGAGCATTATGACTGCGCACAAAGAGTAAAAGAAATCCTTCAAAAATACAAACAATTGCAAGATATTATCGCAATTTTGGGGATGGAAGAACTATCTGAAGAAGATAAATTATCTGTTTCTCGTGCAAGACGTGTACAACGTTTCTTATCTCAACCATTCCACGTTGCAGAACAATTTACTGGATTAAAAGGAGTTTTAGTTGACATTAAAGATACTATCAAAGGATTTAACATGATCATTGATGGAGAATTAGATCACTTGCCAGAAGCCGCTTTCAACCTCAAAGGAACTATTGAAGATGCTATCGAAGCAGGAGAAAAAATGTTAGCAGAAGCTTAAACTATTTTAAATGATGAATTATAAATTAATTCAAAATTCAAAATTCAAAATAATTAAAATGATTTTAGAAATAGTATCACCAGAAGCTTCATTATTTAAAGGAGAAATCACTTCCATTTCCCTCCCAGGAGTTAATGGTCATTTTCAAATATTGAATAATCACGCGCCAATAGTTTCTACATTGAAAGACGGATTAGTTAAAATAGCTGCTTTAAGTTTTAAATTCAGTAAAGAATCAGCGGATAAATTCACAAAAGTAAATGAGCAAAATTATACACTTGCCATTAATTCTGGAACAATTGAATTAAAAAACAATAAAGTAATTGTTTTAGTAGATTAATTAAAAAAATTAAAAACTTAATTTATAACAGGAACTTTGTAAAAAACGCCTTGTTTGAAGTTTACCAATGTATTTCCTAATGGATTATTTGTTGTTTTGTGAGCATTGAAACGATAAGTCCCACTTACTGTTTTATTTACCGAGTCGTATTCTTTTAGGATTATCTGTCCGTCATCAGTATTTGTTCCTGTTGCATAAAATAAATTTTGGCCATTTACAGTATAGCTAAAAGTAGCTTTGCTTATTTCGCCTGTTCCTAATAAATTACTAACTGGGTAAGATTGTGAAATAGTTGGAAGCGGCATTGATAACGTTAAAGTTTCAAACTGGCTTAATGCAACAATTTTTATAGTCGCGTTTGTTACATCAACTGAAGCGCTTGAACTTTTTGCTCTCCAAAAATAGTTGTCTTTTGTCCCTTGAACAGAAGGACTATTGAACGTCACTTCTTGTGTGCAAGAACTAAAAGCAAATATGACTATGAGTAAGGATATTATTTTTTTCATTTTTTTTCATTTTATTACTACAAAAATAGACTAATTAAACAAAAATGCTAAAATTTTTTACAGAAATTAACCTTAAATTTTATTTATTTATTTGATTTTAAAAAATTTAGTAACAGCACATTAGTTACATTCAAAAAATTATGTATCTTTGCACCCTTAATTAACAGAGGTCGAGTACCTCAAAATTTAATCATAAGATTATGTCTGTAAAAATTAGATTACAAAGACACGGTAAAAAAGGGAAGCCTTTTTACTGGGTTGTAGCGGCTGATGCTCGCTCGAAAAGAGATGGTAAATACCTAGAAAAAATTGGGACTTATAATCCAAACACAAATCCTGCTACTATTGAATTAAATATTGATAGCGCTGTAAAATGGTTACACAATGGTGCTCAACCTACTGATACTGCGAAAGCAATATTATCTTACAAAGGAGCATTATTGAAACACCACCTTGATGGAGGTATTCGAAAAGGAGCTTTAACTCAAGAACAAGCTGATGCAAAATTAGCGACTTGGTTACAAGCAAAATCCGGAAAAGTTGATGCTAAAAAAGACGGTTTAACAAAATCGCAAGCTGATGCTAAAGCCAAAGCTTTCAAAGCAGAACAAGATGTAAACGCAAAACGTTTAGCGAATGCTGCTAAAGCTGAAGCTGATGCAATTGCTGCTGAATCAGTAATTGAAGCAGAAGTTGAAGAAGCTCCTGTTGCTGAGGTTGAAGTAGAAGTTGAAGAAGCTCCTGTTGCTGAAGTTGAAGAAGCTCCTGTTGCTGAGGTTGAAGCAGAAGTTGAAGAAGCTCCTGCTGCTCAAGCAGAAGTTGAAGAAATTCCTGTATCTGAGGTTGAAGTTGAAGAAACTCCTGCTGCCGAGCTTGAATTAGAAGTTGAAGAATCTCTTGTTGTTGAAGCAGAAGTTGAGGAAATTCCTGTTTCTGAGGTTGTAGTTGAAGAAACTTCTGCTGCCGAAGAAAATAACGAAGAAGCTCAAGCGTAATTCATTTAGCGATTCATGCGTAAAGAAGATTGTTTCTATCTAGGTAAAATCGCAAAAAAATTTAGTTTCAAAGGGGAAGTTCTGGCTTATTTAGATACAGACGAACCAGAGTTATATGAAAACTTGGAATCAGTGTTTGTTGAATGCAACAAACACTTGGTTCCTTTTTTTATTGAAAGTAGTTCCCTTCACAAAAACGATTTTCTTAGAATTCGTTTTGAAGATATGAATACTGAAGAAGAAGCAAATGCCATTATTGGCAATGCTATTTACCTTCCTTTAAATACATTGCCAAAACTTACTGGTAAAAAATTCTACTTTCACGAAGTAATTGGCTTTGAAGTCGAAGATAAACGCTTCGGCATTGTTGGAAAAATCCAATCCATAAATGATTCAACGGCTCAACCATTATTTGAGGTTTTGAATGGAGATGTAGAGATTCTTATTCCAATGATTGATCATTTTCTTGTAAAAATCGATCGTGAAAACAAGAAAGTTATGATGGATTTGCCAGAAGGCTTAATTGAAATGTATCTTTAGAAAAGTTTATTCGATTATTTGTTTATGCGGTTAGTCGAAAAATTCTGAAATATAAAATTATTAATTTTCACACGAGCCCAAATGGCGAACTGGCGAAGCAATCAAAATCGTTATGTCCAAATTTCAATTCAAACAATTCTCGCTTGAACAAGATAAATGCGCTATGAAAATTGGCACAGATGGAGTTTTACTCGGAGCTTGGACACCTATCGAGAATAACCCATTACGCATTCTTGATGTTGGAACTGGAACTGGAATCATTGCTTTAATTTTGGCACAAAGAAGTTCTGTAAGCCAAATCGATGCTCTCGAAATCGACGAAAACGCTTATGAACAAGCAACGGATAATTTTGAAAACTCCCCTTGGAACGACCGATTATTTTGTTTTCACGCTGGTTTGGAAGAATTTGTCGAAGAACCCGAAGACGATTATGATTTAATTGTTTCCAATCCTCCTTTTTATAGTGATGATTACAGATCTAGTAACGACCAACGAGATTTAGCACGTTTTCAAGACGCTATGCCTTTTGAAGATTTGATTGAAGCAGCCGCTTTGTTACTTTCTGAAAACGGAATTTTTGCGGTTATTATTCCTTTCAAAGAAGAAGAAAATTTTTTGGCACTTGCCAAAGAACATGAATTATTTCCACTTAAAATAACTCGTGTAAAAGGCTCGTATACTTCACCAATTGTGAGAAGTTTATTGGCTTTTAAAAGAGATGAATTAGCGGTACTATCGGCTAACGAATTAGTTATTGAAATTAGTCGACATGAATATACTCCAGAATATATTGAATTGACAAAGGAATTTTATTTAAAAATGAAGATCTAGTGTTTTTTCATCCGAAAATCGGATTCTTTTTTAATGGATTTATACTTAAGGCACGACACACGCGAAGCAATCTAATAAAGTAAAGAACTCCTAAAAAGAGTCTTTAAAAATATAACAATTGTTAATCGTTTTGTTACATTTCTTTATGTAAATTTGCAAATGATTATTAAAATAGATTGATACATAAAGCAACAATCGTAATAACAAAAATATGAAACCAGACTTATTTCAAGCTCCAGATTATTATAACCTTGACGAATTATTGACGGACGAACACAAATTAGTGCGTGATGCCGCTCGAGAATGGGTAAAACGAGAAGTTTCGCCGATTATTGAGGATTATGCACAAAAAGCTGCTTTTCCAACGCAAATCATAAAAGGTTTGGCCGATATTGGTGCTTTTGGACCCTATATTCCAGAAGAATATGGTGGTGCAGGTTTGGATCAAATTTCGTATGGTTTGATAATGCAAGAAATTGAAAGAGGAGATTCTGGAGTTCGTTCAACGGCTTCTGTCCAGTCTTCGTTGGTTATGTATCCTATTTGGAAATTTGGAAATGAAGAACAACGGTTGAAATATTTGCCAAAATTAGCTTCTGGAGAATTTATGGGATGCTTTGGTTTGACTGAACCTAATTATGGTTCTGATCCAAGTAGCATGATCTCTAACTATAAAGACATGGGCGATCACTATTTGTTGAATGGTGCTAAAATGTGGATTTCTAATGCTCCATTTGCTGATATCGCAGTAGTTTGGGCAAAAAATGAAGAAGGTAGAATTCATGGTTTGATAGTAGAACGTGGAATGGAAGGTTTTACAACTCCTGAAACACATAACAAATGGTCTCTTCGTGCGTCTTCAACTGGAGAATTGATTTTTGACAATGTAAAAGTTCCAAAAGAAAATTTATTGACAGGCAAAACAGGTCTTGGAGCTCCAATGCAATGTTTAGATTCTGCTCGTTATGGAATTGCTTGGGGAGCTATTGGTGCCGCAATGGACTGTTACGACACGGCTTTGCGTTATGCAAAAGAAAGAATTCAGTTTGATAAACCAATCGCTGGAACGCAATTACAACAAAAGAAATTAGCCGAAATGATTACTGAAATTACCAAAGCACAGTTATTGACTTGGCGTTTAGGTGTTTTAAGAAATGAAGGAAAAGCAACAACTGCTCAAATTTCAATGGCAAAAAGGAACAATGTTGATATGGCAATTCAAATTGCTCGTGAGGCACGTCAAATTCTTGGCGGAATGGGAATTACAGGCGAATATTCAATAATGCGTCACATGATGAATTTAGAATCTGTGATTACCTATGAAGGAACGCATGACATTCATTTATTGATTACGGGAATGGATATTACAGGAATTCCTGCTTTTAAATAGTATAAAACATTTATTAAAGTATTGATAAAATTGATAGTAAAAGCTTCTTAGAAACAAGAAGCTTTTTTACTTTTGCATAAAAATTAGCACGATGAATATTGAAACTATAAATAAGAGTATTCAAACTCAAAAAACAGCTTTATTGCAACATACGTTGTATCAAAAAGTACAAACTATTGAAGATTTACAATGCTTCGTTGAAAATCATGTGTATGCAGTTTGGGATTTTATGTCTTTATTGAAAGCATTACAATCTAAACTCACTTGTACAACAACGCCCTGGATTGCAACTAAAAATCCTGAAACTCGGTATTTAATAAACGAAATTGTATTAGCAGAAGAATCTGACTTGGCATTGGACGGAAAAAGACAAAGTCATTTTGAAATGTATCTTGAAGCCATGCACTCTTTTGGCGCTTCAACCACTGAAATTGAAAATTTTATTGAGCATGTAATTGCTACCCAAAATATATTTGTTTCCATAAAACAAAGCACGATTCACCCAAATATTAAAGCGTTTTTAGATTTTACTTTCCGAGTTATTGAAGTTGGAAAACCACATGAAATTGCAGCTGCTTTTACTTTTGGAAGAGAAGATTTGATTCCAGCGATGTTTACTGAAATATTAAGAAATTTTCAGGCTAATTTTCCAGAAACCGATCTTAGAAACTTGATTTATTATTTTGAAAGACACATCGAATTAGACGCAGATGATCATGGTCCAAAAGCATTACAAATGGTTACAGAACTTTGCGGAAACGATGAATTGAAATGGAAAGAAGTGGAAACAATTTCTGTTTTAGCTTTAGAAAAACGGATTGGCCTTTGGGATGCCATCGAAGAAAATATATTCAAAAAAGAAACCGAGTTGGTTTAGATTCAATAAAAAACCGAGAATTTAATTTCGTTTATTATTATTCAGGAGCTAACTCTATTGCTAATCCTTCTAGTTTTTCAGTGATATGTATTTGACAACCCAAACGGCTATTAGTTTTTACATTGAATGCTTCCGAAAGCATCGCTTCTTCATCGTCGCCTTTTTCTGGGATTTCAATGTCATTTAAAACATAACATTGACACGAAGCACACATTGTCATACCACCACAAATTCCGATGGTTCCTTCGGGTGCTAATTCGTACATACGAACCAATTCCATAATATTGAGGTTCATATCGGTTGGTGCTTGAACTTCGTGAACCGTTCCTTCTCGGTCTGTTATTTTAATGAGAATATCTTCAGCCATATTATTTTATTGCTTTCACAACTTGTTTTTCTGCTTCTTTTCGGGTGCCGTCAAAACCGTTAACACCAGAAACTGTAGTATATTTTAAAACATATTTTTTTCCAGGGTTCATTCTTTGATACACGCTTTGAACCATTAAAGTCGCTTCGTGAAATCCGCACAAAATTAGTTTTAATTTTCCAGGATATGTGTTTACATCGCCAATGGCATAAATTCCTGGAATATTGGTTTGATAATCAAGGGAATTATCTACTTTAATTGCATTTTTTTCAATGGCTAATCCCCAATTAGCTATTGGTCCTAATTTTGGGGTTAATCCAAAAAGCGGAATAAAATAATCGGTTTCAATGCTTATGGTTTCGCCATTGGTTTCGATGTTTATGGATTCGATTTGATCTGCGCCATTGAAACCAACGATTTCTCCCGGTGTAATTAATTTTATTTTTCCACATGCTTTTAGTTCTTGTACTTTTTCTACAGAATCTAATGCGCCACGGAATTCGTTTCTTCGGTGAACTAATGTTACACTTGATGCCACATTTGACAGGAAAATACTCCAATCTAAAGCGGAATCTCCTCCTCCTGAAATGACTACTTTTTTATCTCTGAATTTTTCAGGATCTTTCACAAAATATTCTACGCCACGATCGTTTTGCTCGTAGAAATCGATGCCTTCTAAGATTGGTTTTCGAGGCTCAAAACTTCCTAATCCTCCTGCAATTGCAACTGCATTGGCGTGGTGTTTTGTTCCTTTATTAGTAGTTACGATAAAAGTTCCATCTTCTAATTTGTCAATAGTATCCGCAACTTCATTTAAGGTAAATCCGGGTTGAAATTGTTTTATTTGCTCCATTAAATTTGTTACCAAGTCGCCAGCTAAAATAGATGGAAATCCGGGAATGTCGAAAATGGGTTTTTTAGGATATAATTCTGATAATTGTCCGCCGGGTTGAGGCAAACCATCAATAATGTGACATTTTAATTTTAAAAGGCCTGCTTCAAATACTGCGAAAAGACCTGTTGGCCCTGCGCCTATAATAAGTATGTCTGTTTTAATCATTTTTAAAAAGTTAAAAGAATTTCAAAGTTACAAAGATGCAAAGATTAAAAATAGAATGAGTTTTGTATATGATAATTGTTAGTTATGAAAAATTGTGATTCGGCATCTAAAGCGCGTGAGGGATTACTTCACTATATATTTATTTTAATTCGTGTTCAGTGAATTTCATTTGAAGCGGATAGCTCACAGACAAGTGCAGCAAAGCAGAACTTGTCGAGGACTTGCAGCGAAAAGCCCGACCGTATTTGCAAGAACTAAACGTGAATTTATATCAAATGGTGCATGCAAATAGGGTCACGCCCAAATGCTTTAATTGATATTTATGACGGTTTCAATTTGTGGTGCAAACTTTTTTATGGTTGTTTCCACGCCTATTTTTAATGTCATTTGATTCACGCTACATCCTACACAAGCCCCTTCGAGACGTACTTTGACGTGTTTCCCATCCTCGATGGAAATGAGTGAGATGTCGCCGCCGTCGGAATTCAAAAATGGTCTGATTTCTTCGAGGGCTTTTTCTACGTTTGTTGTTAATTCTTCTATTGTCATAACTTTTTAGGTATCAATTAGATGGTTTAAATGGTCTAATATTTATTTTTTTACTGCCGAACAGCCTGCCATTGTTGTGATTTTTACGGCTTCGGTAACGGGTAAATTTTCATTTCTACTCACCACTTCCTGAACGACTTTTCGTGTAATTTCTTCAAACACTTTTTCGGTTACAGATCCTGTTTGTAAAGCTGCTGGACGACCGTAATCGCCTGCTTCACGGATGGATTGAACGATTGGAACTTCGCCAAGGAAGGGCACATTTAAATCTTCGGCAAGGTTTTTTGCGCCTTCTTTTCCAAAGATATAGTATTTGTTTCCAGGTAATTCTTCGGGTGTGAAGTAGGCCATATTTTCGATAATCCCCAAAACGGGAACGTTGATGCTTTCTGATGTGAACATTGAAACGCCTTTTTTCGCATCGGCAAGGGCTACGGCTTGTGGCGTGCTTACTACAACTACGCCAGTAATTGGTAATGCTTGCACGATGGAAAGGTGAATATCGCCTGTTCCTGGTGGCAAATCGAGTAACATAAAATCCAATTCGCCCCAATCGGCATCAAATATCATTTGGTTCAACGCTTTTGAAGCCATTGGCCCACGCCAAATAACGGCTTGACTTGGTGCTGTGAAAAATCCGATGGATAAGATTTTCACTTCGTAACTTTCTACAGGTTTCATTTTTGATTTTCCGTCAACGGTAACTGAAATTGGTTTTTCAGATTCTACGTCGAACATAATTGGCATTGAAGGGCCGTAAATATCGGCGTCTAAAATTCCAACTTTGAAACCCATTTTTGCTAATGTTACGGCTAAATTTGCAGTAACTGTTGATTTTCCGACACCTCCTTTTCCAGAGGCAATAGCAATTATGTTTTTTATTCCAGGAACAGCTTTCCCTTTGATGGTATTGGCTTCTGGAGTTTCAACTTTAATATTTACTTTGATTTTAGCATCTTTAGAAACCAATTCGTGGATGGTTTTTTTGATGTCGTCTTCGGCTCTTTTTTTGATGTGCATAGCTGGGGTGTGTAACACTAAATCTACAAGTACTTCATCTCCAAAAGTTACCACATTTGTGACAGCGCCACTTTCAACCATATTTTTTCCTTCTCCAGCAATTGTTATTGTTTCTAAAGCTTTGAGAATGTCTTTTTTATCTAATTTCATATTCGTTTTCTTGATCTAAATTAATCTGAAAATTTAGAGTACAAAGATAGCTTGAAAAGTTTGAAAGTAAAATGAGAATTGGGAAAAGTTTGTTTAAGACACGCTTAAAAAATTCAAGATCCATTAACCTTATTTTCCGTCAATCCAATCGTTTATTTTCTTTTCTAATAATGCCAAAGGCAAAACGCCAGATTCCAGTACTTTTTCGTGAAATTTCTTGATATCAAATTTAGAACCCATTTTAACTTCTGCCTTTTTGCGCAATTCGATAATTTTTAATTGCCCAATTTTATACGACAAGGCTTGCCCAGGAATTGCCATATAACGCTCAATTTCTGGTGTAATACTCGCTTCACTTTCGGCTTCATTTTCTAAAGAATACTGGATTGCTTGTTCTCTAGTCCAGCCTTTTGTATGAATTCCAGTGTCAACTACCAATCGGATGGCGCGATGCATTTCGTTGCCTAACATTCCAAAATACTGATACGGATCTTTGTATAATCCCAATTCAGAACCTAAACTTTCGGTATACAAAGCCCAACCTTCGCCATAAGCACCAAACCAATTGAACTTTCTAAAATCAGGCAATTGTTGGTTTTCTTGTTGCAAAGAAACTTGAAAATGATGCCCTGGAATTGCTTCGTGCAAAAATAAATCTTCGTCACCATAAAAATTATAATTGGCAATGTCAGGAATTGGAACATAAAAAATTCCTGGACGAGAACCGTCGGGAGCGCCTTGAATGTATTCAGCACTTCCTGATTTTTCTCTGAAGGCTTCTGTTCTTCTGATTTCAAATTTAGTTTTGGGCTGTAACGAAAATAGCTTGTCAACATTTGGTTTTATTCGGGCGTAAATACTTTCAAAATTTGCTATTACCTCTTCTGGTTTTTTGAAAGGTTTCAATTCTTTTTTGTTTCGAACTTCTTCAAAAAACGCTAATAAAGTTCCTTTAAATCCCATTTGCGTTTTTATTTTTTCCATTTCAGTTTTCAAACGAGCCACTTCTTTTAATCCTAAATTATGAATTTCATCTGGTGTTAAATTGGTTGTTGTCCACATTTTTACATAAGTAGCATATAAATCTTTACCAAAAGGCAAACTTCCAATTCCGCTTGTAGCTCTTGATGCTGGCAAGTATTCTTCTTTTAAAAATTGCGCCATTTTATCAAAGCGGGGCACTAATTTATCATTAATTGCAGCCGTATATTTTGCAATCAAATCTTTTTTCACCGCTTCTGAAAACGTAGCGGGCATAATTTTTATGGAAGAATAATACAAGTTATCCGTTATTGAAGGCGTTGTCATTTCAGCAAACTGTGGAATTAATTTGATTGTTAACGCCTTTGGCAATACAATTCCTTTTACCATTCCTTTTTTCATATAAACCATCGCCGAATCCATCCAAACGTCATATAAATCGATTCTTTTCAAAAAATTTCGATAGTCTTTTTCTGTTTTAAAAGGTTGCGCAGAAGTGCCACCAGCGTATTGTCCCATCGTTAAATGCGTTCCCCAAAACTGATGCAAAGGCATTACGTTTGAGGGTTGTTTTAGCAAATCTTTTCCAATGCTAACTTCCCATTTTATGATTTCGTAGCTGATTTTTTCTTCTGAATTGAGTTTAGTTTCGTCCACTTTTGACAACTCCGTTTCATATTTGTCAAAAAACGCCTTTTGCTTGGCTCGATAACTGTCGGTCATTTCAAATTGCAATTGGTCATTGTATTCATTCTGACCATTAAGCGTAGCATCTAAAGGACTTAATTCATTTTTCTCGTCAAAATAGCTTTTCGTTAATTCAGAAAAATTGACTGCTTTGTCTTCCGATTTGCAATTCACTAAAAGTGTTGTTATTAAAAGTGCAACAAATAAAACTACTGATTTTTTCATAAATAATGTAAATTAAAAACGGGGAAAAGATATAAATAAATTAAAAACGAATTCATTTTAGAAAGTAAATTTTAACTAAACTACCCTTGGTAAACCCTAGAAGCAATGATTTTTCCTTCACGAACAACAAGAACTTCTGCAACTAGCATGTTTCCTTCGCCTGCAGCAGAACGAATATATTCCATAAAAACACGGTCTCCATTTGCAGTAAGCGAAGTTACTTTGTAATTTAAACTCGGCAAACGGTCAAACGCATCTTGCCACCATTCTCGCATCGCCTGTTTTCCAACTATCAAGCCTTTAGTTTCTGGTTTGTGTATTTTCAATTTTGGACTGTAATGTTCTGCTCCGTCATCATATAAAGACAAAAGTTGCTCCAAATTGTGATTATTGAAAGCATCAAACCATTTAAAAGCGATAGATTGTAAATTTTCTGGGGTCATTATTTTTGCTATTAAATTAAAATTCCCGCTTCAATTAGAACAGAAATTTTAATATTTATTGAAATAGAAACATAAAAACTATGCGTTTTTCAAGTTGATAATTTCTTGTTCTGTCAACATTCTCCAATTACCACGAGGTAAATTTTTCTTCGTTAAACCTGCAAAGGCAACTCTGTCAATTCTTAAAACATCATAACTGAAATGTTCAAAAATAGAGCGAACCACTTTCACATTTGAAGAACGTAATTTTAATCCGATTTCACTTTTTGATTCTCCTTCAATGTAACTTACATCTTCTACAAAAACACGGTGACCATCTAAAACCAAACCTTTATTGATTTTTTCTAAATCCTCAAATTTCAAGTTTTTATCCAAAGAAACTTGGTAAATTTTTGATGATTTGTTTGTTGGCAATGTAAATTTACGAATCATATCCGTGTCATTCGTAAACAACAATAATCCCGTTGTATTTTTATCCATTCTTCCTACGGCCCCAATTTTTGAAGTCGTAGAACCTTTCACTAATTCCAAAACATTACGGTATTCTTGACCTTCGTCCAATGCAGTTGTAAAGTTTTTAGGCTTGTTCAACAAGATGTATTCTTTCTTTTCAGGTGTCAAAACGTTTCCGTCAAAATTAACTACATCTCCAGGTTTTACCATATATCCCATCTCAATAACAGGAATTCCATTCACTTTCACATTCCCAGATTGTATGTAAATATCGGCATCTCGACGGGAGCAAGCACCCGAATTTGCAATGTATTTATTCAAACGGATTTCGTCTTTTACTTTCGGTCTTTTTGGGGCTTGATTCGGTTTTTTCTCTACTTTATCCGATGCAACTTCTGCAGCTTTAGTATTTATTTTTATTTTTTTAGGCCCTTGTGCCCGTTTTTGCATAGCAGGTTTAGCTGCGCTCCGTTCGGCTCTGCCTCGGGTTGGCTTATTTGAGCTTGGTCTTGAATTGTTCGCACGACCGCCGCTTTTATTATTATTGCCTTCCTTGTTATTCATAATATTCTATAATTTTTGCAAATATACCATTTATAAGCTTTAAAATTGGCAAATGCTCATTATAAAACCGTAATGCTTTAATTAGTAGTGGATTCGAATGTAAAAACCTTATTTAAAATGAGATTAATGCGCTTACTATTCCTTAATTTTTAGCCCTGATCTGTCTGCAAAAAGGCAGGGAAAAAGTAAAACCCCGCTTTTTTTTAAGCCCTAAGCAATGAAGTGGATTAGAATGACAACAGGAAAAGCTTTAAAAATTTTTTGAAAACATACTTCCCAAATGTCTTAAAGCGTCTGGATTTATAAGTGCAATGCAAAAAACACCTCCCACAATTAGGAATTTCAGAACATTATGAAGTAATAAAATCTGTACTTTGGTGGTTGATTTCCATAGGTAAATCAAAAAGAAAATCAACACGATCAAACAGGAATAGAAATATAAATCCATATTTCCAATTTCAAATTTTTCAATTAATAGGTAAACCGGAATGATTATTAGAAGTGTTAAAAACGTAATGATTTTTTTGGAGGTTATTTCACCATATAAAATCGGGATGGTTTTATAGTCATTTGCTAAATCCCCTTTTATGTTTTCTAGGTCTTTTATTATTTCACGAATTAGAAGCAATAAAAAAAGAAAAATAGCATGACAAATAATCACTTCATAAAAGTTCTTGTAATATAAGAGAAGCGCAAAAAAGGGTAAAATAGCCATGAATGTTGCCATTAAATTTCCTACAATTAAGATTTTTTTTACTTTATGGGAATAAAACCAAATTAAAAATATGTAAACGGAAAAAAATAAAAAAGCACGAAAAGAAATTAAAAAAGCTAAGCTAGCAACAATAAAGTTAATTGTAAAATAAACCCTGAGTTTGGTTTGCTGACTTACTAAACGGTCTAAAATAGATTTATTAGGGCGGTTAATTAAATCTTTTTTGCTGTCGTAAAAACTGTTAATAATGTAGCCTGAAGCTATGGTTAATCCCGAAGCTAAAACGATAAGAAATAAATTAACATCTAAAATCACATTCTTTGCTAGCTTTTCGGGAGCCAAAATAAATATTGCAGAAAGGTATTGCGCTAAAACGATTATTGGAATGTTGTAACCTCGAACTACAGAGAACAAGCTCACAATTTTCATTATTAAAAGCTTGCTTTTTCTGTTCATCCTTAATTATTTATGGAAAAGAAAATCTAAAATTGGTAAACGACTTCTAATTTGTAATCTTTTAATGAAGCTTTGGCTTTTTCTAAATCTTCAGTAAAACCAAGGATATAACCTCCGCCGCCAGAGCCACAAAGTTTTAGATAATAATCGTTGGTATCAATTCCTTTTTGCCAAATTCCATGAAATTGCTCCGGAATCATTGGTTTAAAATTATTCAAAACAACTTTTGACAGTTTTTTGGTATTTTGGAATAACGATTTTACGTCACCACCAAGGAAATTTTCAACACAAGCGTCGGTATGTTTTATGAATTGTGATTTTAACATGGTTCTAAACCCTTTGTCTTTTAGGTTTTCCATGAAAATATTCACCATTGGAGCAGTTTCTCCTACAATTCCTGAGTCCAATAAAAATACAGCTCCTTTTCCATTCACGCTTTGTGTTGGAATACCTGTTGCCTCAATATTATCTTTAGAATTGATTAAAATAGGAATACTCAAATAACTATTTAATGGATCTAAACCGGAACTTTTTCCATGGAAAAAAGATTCCATTTGTGAGAAAATATTTTTTAAAGTAAGTAATTTTTCACGTGTTAAATTTTCTAAAATGGTAATTTTATTTTGTGCATATTTGTCATAAATAGCTGCTACAAGTGCGCCACTACTTCCTACTCCATAACCTTGAGGAATACTAGAATCAAAGTACATTCCGCTATCAACATTGTTTTTTAATGTCAATAAATCAAAAGTTACTAATTCAGGTTGTTCAGTTTGAAGGGTTTCTAAATAAGATACAAATCGTTTCAAATTTTCATTTGATTTCTTTGCTTCTTCAGATGGATTTTTGTCGTTTTTTAGTGCGCCATTATAAAAATTATAAGGAATAGATAGTCCTTTGGAGTCCTGAATAATTCCGTATTCACCAAAAAGTAGTATTTTAGAATAAAATAAAGGTCCTTTCATTTTTTTTATATTTTGGTTGCCCCAAATCCAATTTCATCACAAATGTACTGACCATTTTGACAATAGCCAACTAATTTGTTCTTAATAAATGTTAAAACTTCCTCTTTTACGTCTTCAGGGTAGAGTACATGTACATTGGCACCGGCATCTAAAGTGAAACAAACTTGAATTTGAGTTTCATTTCTGAATTTCCAAATCGCATTTATAATTTCCAAAGTATTGGGTTTCGTTAAGATAAAATAGGGTAGAGAAGTCATCATCATGGCGTGTAATGTTAGCGCTTCACTTTCCACAATTTTGATAAATTCACTTAAATCACCACTTTCAAATATTTTAATTAAAGAATCTAAATTTTCATGAGCTTGAGCAAATCGCTTTTCAGCAAATGGATGCCCGTGCATTAAATCGTGACCAATTGTGCTTGATACTTGTTTTTCCCCTTTGTCTACCAATAAAATAGTGTCTTGGTAGTTTTTAAAATTATCATGAATTTTATTTGGAAATTCAACTCCAAATAAGTCGGAGCTTCCTTTAATATTTTTATGATTTCCCCAAACCACCACATTACCTTTGATGCTTCTACAAGCACTTCCTGATCCTAAACGAGCAAGAAAAGAAGCTTTTTTATTGAAATATTCATCGGTTATTTCTGGGTTTAACAATTTTTCTAAACTCATGAAATTTACAGCTAATGCTGCCATTCCAGATGCTGAAGAAGCAATTCCAGAACTGTGTGGAAAAGTATTTTGAGTGTCAATAGTGAAATGATAGTCTTTTAAAAAAGGCAAATAAATTTCAATTCGCTCTAAAAATTTCTGAATTTTAGGCTTAAATTCTTCTTTTGGTTTTCCTTCAAATAGCAGGTCGAATGAAAATTTACCGTTGTTATTTTTTTTGGCAAAAGCCAATTTAGTTTCTGTTTTACAAGAATTTAAAGTAAAACTCACGGAGGGATTTGCGGGAATTTGAGTTTGAACTTCACCTACTTCGTTCAACTGATTTTCAATTTTCCCCCAGTATTTTACTAAAGCAATATTACTAGGTGCGCTCCATGAAAAAGCTCCTTTTTCTATAGATTGGGAATATTTTGAAGGTATAAAATACTTAGATGAACTCATAAACAGCAATAATTTTTACAAAGATACTTTTTTTGATTTATACGTCGATGAAAATTGA
>SHWW01000043.1 GCA_009693635.1 Flavobacteriaceae bacterium | reverse complement strand
GATATGATGGACGGTCGTGTTTTGCGTTTGCGCCAAGGATTGGATGCTGCAGGATTTCAAAATGTGGGAATTATGAGTTATTCCGCTAAATATGCTTCGGCATTTTACGGGCCGTTTCGCGATGCTTTAGACAGTGCGCCTGTTGATAATGCGGACATTCCCAAAGACAAAAAAACCTACCAAATGGATTATGCCAATCGCATTGAAGCCATCAAAGAAGCCTTAATGGACGTCGAAGAAGGTGCCGATATGGTAATGGTAAAACCCGGAATTGCGTATCTTGACATTGTTCGCGAAGTCAAAAATGCGGTGAATGTTCCCGTAACCGTTTTCCACGTTTCGGGCGAATATGCCATGATTAAAGCCGCTGCCGAAAGAGGTTGGCTGGATCACGACAAAATTATGATGGAGCAATTAATGTGTATCAAAAGAGCAGGAGCTAGTTTAATTTCGACATATTTTGCTAAGGAAGCAGCCATAATTTTAAATAAACAGCAATGAAAAAAGCAGCTTTATTAGTTTGTCTTATTTTAGTTATTTCTTGTAAAAAAGAAAGCCAAGAATCTTTTGGACAAGCCAATCCTGTTGAAATGTCAGAAACGCCAGAGCAACTTGGAAAATCTATTTTTGAAGGAAAAGGTAATTGTGTAGCCTGTCATAAAATCAATGAGAATCTAGTGGGGCCAAGCATTCAAGATATTGCAAAAATCTATAAATCACAAAATGGTGACATCGTTTCCTTCCTAAAAGACGATGCAAAACCATTGGTCGACCCATCACAATATGAAGTCATGAAAACTAGTTTTGCGCTCACAAAAGCCATGTCCGATGAGGAATTAAAAGGTCTAGAAGCATACATTTATAGTGCTTTTAAATAGTTTCTGAAGCTATTCCCGCTATTTGCTTTATCTTTTGTGGCGAACCCCGCCACAAAAAGATGCCGCGACTATAAAGGCTAAAACCCAGAACCTTTTACTATCGATTGTGCATAATCTTTGAAGTGGACATTTATAAATCGGTATCGAAATGAATTTATGTTCATAAAATTTGCGTAAATTCGTATAAAACTATTTTCTATTTTAACCAATTAAAATCACTTTTAATGAGATTTTTTAAAAAAGCGATCCTTTACGTTTTAATATTTCTAACTACATTAATAATTTTAGCCTATGTTTCTAAAGTTGATTATTTACTAAAAGCAGTTAGAGTAATATATTTAAAAGGACACCAAACAGCCTATTTAGAGGACTATAAAGAATTTGATAACGATACTATTTCTAAAGGCAACATCGAGCAACCTTGGCCAATTCATAAAAACTACAATAAAATTATACTTACTCCAGCTTTAGAAGAAGTTCATAAAAAAACCGGAACCGTTGCTTTTTTAATCATAAAAAATGATAGTATTTTGCATGAAAGTTATTATGAAGGGTTCAATAAAAATTCCAAATCGAATTCCTTTTCAATGGCAAAAAGCATCGTTTCGGCTTCGCTAGGAAAAGCCATAATGGAAGGGAAAATAAAAAGTTTAGACCAATTGGTTTCTGACTTTTTCCCCGAATTTAAAGAAGGAAAAGTAGCAAAAATGACCGTTGGCGATTTGTCCTCTATGGCATCCGGACTGAATTGGGACGAATCCTACTACAGCCCCTTTTCAATAACTACACGATCCTATTTCACAGACGATTTAAAGAAAGTAATCCTAGGATTAAAAGGGGTTGACGCGCCTGGTCAAAAATACAAATACCTCAGCGGAAACACCCAATTACTAGCCATGGTAATTGAAAAAGCCACAGGCGAAAATTTGCCAAATTATGTTTCGAAGAACTTTTGGAAACCAATGGGAGCCGAAAACGAGGCGCTTTGGCAAACCGATAAAAAAGGGGGAATTGTTAAAGCCTTTTGTTGTATCGCAAGTGATGCTAGAGATTTTGCCCGTTTTGGAAAATTATATAAACAATACGGAAAATGGAACGGTAAGCAACTTTTAGATAGCACGTTCATTGCAAAATCAATTACACCAAGATTTAAAGCTTCGCCAGAATACGGTTATGGCTGGTGGTTGACCGAATACAAAGGCAAGAAAATATTTTATATGCGCGGCCATTTAGGACAATACGTAATCGTAATTCCCAAAGACGAGCTAATTATTGTGAGATTAGGAAAGGAAATAGGCCTCCAAACCAATAAATCGACACACAGCGATGATTTTTTTGTATATATCGATGAACCCTACAAAATGTTTGCCAAATGATAGAAAAAATAAACCTTGAAAATATTCTGTTTCTAGATATTGAAACCGTTCCAGAAGCTGCTGATTATAATGAATTGGATGCAGAAATGAAAGACCTTTGGGAACACAAAACACAATACCAAAGAAAGGAAGAATATACGCCAGAAGATTTTTATGACCGTGCAGGAATTTGGGCCGAATTTGGAAAAATTGTCTGCATTTCCGTTGGTTATTTTACCATTAAAGGAGACATTCGTCACTTTAGGGTGACTTCATTTTTTGGAGAAGAAAAGAAAATTCTTCACGATTTTATTAATCTCTTGAACAATCATTTCAACAAGCCGCAACACGTTTTGTGTGGCCATAACGCAAAGGAATTCGACATTCCGTTTATTGCCAGAAGGATGATTATCAATCAAATTGCCATTCCAAACAAACTGAATTTATTTGGGAAAAAACCCTGGGAAATCCCCCATCTAGACACTTTGGAATTATGGAAATTTGGTGATTACAAGCATTTTACTTCTTTAAAATTACTAACAAAAATTCTCGGAATCCACTCTCCAAAAGGCGACATCGACGGAAGTCAAGTGGGGCACGTTTTTTATGTAGAAAAAGATATCGATAGAATTGTTACCTATTGCGAAAAAGATACGATTGCCGTAGCACAAATATTCCTGCGCTTGCGTCGGGAAGATTTGCTGATTGACAAGGAAATCATTCACGTTTAATTTTATATTATATTTGATTTATTACATTTACAAAAAAAAATATGGTTTTAAGTAGATTTTGGTTGGTTATATTTATTTCTTCAATTGCATTTGTTGTAATCAGTTTATTTGCTGGCAATAGTTATACTCTTGATTTCATTATAAATGGGGAAAAAGATGATCCGATTTTAATATCAGAAAAATACCTCGATCAAGTTCCAGTTTTCATAAAAGACAGTATTGAAAATGCTCCTGACAAAACGATTTTAATTGACAAAATTACTTCTAACCCTGATACAACTTATGTTTTTTCGGGAAATACCATAAAAATCTTCAGCGGAGTGCAAAAATCCGATGGGTTGCTACCAACATGCAAAAGCACCTTGCTTGATTTGATTTTGCCACTTCTTGCTTATTTAGCCTTTTTCTGTGGCTTGATGGAGCTATTAATAATTTCTGGCGCATCAGGGAAACTAGCAAAATTATTGAGTCCAGTGTTTGTAAAAGTGTTTCCAAGCGTTCCAAAAAATCATCCATCAATTTCCTATATGACCTTAAATTTTGCCGCCAATTTCTTAGGATTGGATTCCGCTGCTACGCCATTTGGCTTAAAGGCAATGGAAAGTTTACAAGAAATAAATCCCGATAAAGCCAAGGCGAGTGATGCACAAATTATGTTTATGTGCCTGCATGCTTCGGGGCTTACTTTAATTGCGACTTCAATTATTGGTTATCGTGCGGCTGCGAATGCAACTAACCCCGCCGATGTGATGTTGCCTTGCATTATCACTTCTTTTATTGGAACAATTGCTGCTTTTTTAATTGTTGGAATTAAGCAAAAAATCAATTTCAGAAGTGCTTCTTTGGTAATCGCTTTGATATCATTAATCGCTGCAATTATAGGATTATTGATGTATATAAACAATTTAGATATTATAGGGAAAAATTACTTTACTTCTAATTTATCCGCCTTGATATTGATTGGAATTATTGCTTTCACTTTAATTTTTTCGTTTATTAAGGAGAATGAATTTGCCCAAGCAAACACGACTGTTTTTGAGACTTTTGTTTCAGGGGCGAACAATGGGTTGAAAACTGGAGTTACTATTTTCCCTTATGTATTGGGAATGCTGGTGGCTATTTCTTTATTTAGAAATAGTGGTTTATTTGAAATTATTAGTGAGGGGATTGCCTTTGCTTTCTCAAATATGGGCATGAGCAAAGAAATTACCGATGCCTTACCCGTTGCGTTACTTAGACCTTTTAGTTCTGCAGGATCCCGAGGATTTTTAATTGATTCGATGAATACTTTTGGTGCTGATTCCTTGACAGGAAGATTGAGTAGTATTTTCCAATGCAGTGCCGAAAGCACCTTTTATGTAATAGCCGTTTACTTTGGTTCCGTTAATATCAAAAATACTCGTTATACATTAACTACGATGCTTTTAGTTGATTTAATTTGTGTGATTACGGCAATATTTGTAGCAACTTGGTTTTTTTAAGATGATCGAAATAGAACGCAAATTTTTAGTAAAATCAGAGAAGTTTAAAAAGACTTCATTTGAAAAAAATGAGATTTCTCAGGGCTATTTAAATTCAAATCCTGAGCGAACCGTTAGAGTTCGAATTAAAGGAAATCAGGGCTATTTAACAATAAAAGGCAAAAGTAATGAAACTGGATTGAGTCGTTTTGAATGGGAAAAAGAAATTCCAGTTTCCGAAGCGACAATGTTATTGGAGCTTTGCGAAACTGGAATAATTAATAAAACTCGATATAAAGTAAAATTTGGAAATCATATCTATGAAGTAGATGAATTTTTAGAAGCTAATAAAGGCCTTATACTAGCTGAAATTGAACTTGAATCAGAAGAGGAAACTTTTGAAAAACCAAATTGGCTAGGAATAGAAGTTACCAATAACGAAAAATACTACAACTCCTATTTGAGTAAAAATCCTTATAAAAATTGGTAATTATTTTTCTACTATTTCCAATTTTACAATAATAACTCCGCTATTTTTATTGGAAGCTATTTCCATAAAGGCACGTCTTGAAAGATCAATTTCCCTCCCTTTAGAAAAGGGCCCGCGGTCTGTAACTTCCACAATTATCCATTTGCCATTTGCTTCATTAGTTACTTTTAATTTAGTCCCAAAAGGTAATTTTCTATGTGCTGCAGTATATTTATTGTTGCTAAAACGACTTCCGCTAGCCGTTTTTCTGCCGTTGAACTTATCCGCATAATAGGAGGCATGCGCTTTTGTTTTAAATACTTTTAGTTTTATTGTATCGGTCCTCCTTATAATTTTAGTTTTTGCCGTGTCTAAAACTTCTTTATTTTTAAATTGTTTATTGCTTTTTTGGGAATGCACAGTTACTCCAAATGCTAAAAAAAGGAAGGCGAAAATGAATGTAAAAGGTTTTAATTTATGTTGGAACATAATTAATTGTTTTAATTGCTATTGCATTACTTTCAAAAATGAATAAAAGCCCTATTAGGACTTTTACTGCTATTTTAAAACCATAATTGCCAGGGGATTCGGCTTAAAATTAATAGCAACCCAAGACTATAAAAAATTGTAAATGTTTTGAATTTCGATTCGCTCGTTGTTAATTTTTTATGTTTAACCCACCCTATAGTAATTAGTGTAATGGCAATTAAATTAATTAATGGATGTTCTAAAGAAGTCAATCGTAATGCTTTGTCCGACATGTTCCCTAAAGAGTCAAATCCTAGAGGTGAAACAAAATATAAAATCATGCCTGCTAATAACTGCATGTGTGATCCAATTAAACCGAAAAGGGCAATTTTTCTATCTTTTGGAGTAAATTCTTTTTTTGAAGATAATCCGAAAATAGAATTAACTACTACAATTACTAATAATAATAATGCTAAGTATGCCCACCCTGAGTGAAATTTTTGTAGGAAAGTGTATAAATTCATTTTATGACAAGTATTTAGTTAGAACAAATATAAAGAAAAAAGCATAAAAAAACGGCATTCTTTTCAGAATGCCGTTTTGGTAGTATAATAAATTACTTCTTTCTGATTAGAAATTGTAGCTTAATGAGAAGTTCCAAGTTCTACCGAATCCGAAGAATACTTGATTTCCTGTAGCAACTCCATTGTACATTCTTCCTGAAGCAGCATAAGTAACCGCTGGTGTTACTCCTGCAACAGCATCATCTGCAAAAATGTTTGTATTAGATTCTGCAATGTATTTAGTATCTAATAAGTTGTTTACATTCAATCTGAATCTTACAGATTCTGAAGTATTTGCTAAATCCCATTTGTAAGAAACTCCGGCATCTATTAAATCAAAGCTTGGTAATTGTAATGTTCCTTTATTAGTTGAACTACTTAATGAATTTGGAGAAATCGCAGCATATAATTTATCATTAAAATTATAGTTTGCATCAAATGACATATTTTTAGACACGTCAATAACGCCTCCTAAAGCAGCCGTTACTTGAGCCGTATTACCCACTTTAACATTGTCTAAGTACAATGTTGTTACTGTACCGCCTGCAAATGGATCTCCATTTTGATCAAAACGATTACTGATACTATTTCCTTTGTAAAACCAGTTTCCGTAAGAAACCATTCCATTTAATTTAAAGTGAGAGAACAATTTATATTTCATTTCTAACTCTAGCCCCTGGTGAACTTCAGTAATTCCTTGGAAATCATAATATCCTCCTAGGTTTGTAGTACTAGCGTCAAAAGTTCTTTGGTATCTGTCTTTCCATTCTGTATTATAAACGTTTACATTAACGTTTAATTTAGCATTTCTAAACCCGTACCCTGCTTCAAATCCTAAAATTTTCTCGTTGGTTAAATTAGTGTTTACAACATTTCTATTGTTTGGGAAAACTGCTGTTAAAAACGGTTGTTTAGAATAGTACCCCGCATTTACAAAAGCGTTGTGGTTGTCATTAAAGTTGTAATTTGCCCCTGCTTTAAAGTTACCGCCCATTAAGCTCTTTTTTACAGAGTTTTGCAATGGGTTTGTATTTGCATAAACGAAATAATCTTGTCTTTGGAAGCTTTGTTGAGAAACCGCTGTTTGAACGAAAGCAGTTAAGTTGTCTTTTACATATTCTGCTTGACCAAATGCTCCAAGCCAATTAACATTTCCAATCCAATTTCTTAAAATTGGCGTCCCTTGAATTGCTTGATCGAATGGGTTTAAAGAAGGGGTAGGAGAAGACGTTTCACTTGTAAAAACAGTAGGATTATTAACATCCGCAACATCTTTAAAAGTAGAACCTCCTAAAAGGTCATTTAAATACCTAACGTGAATTCCTTTGTACGTTCTTAAATCCAAACCGAAGTCAAGAGAAAGATTGTTTATTTTTTTATCTAAATTGATAATTCCTCCGTACCAGTCGTGAGAGTTAATTCCAGCAATTTTAGAAACTCCATTGGTAGCTTCAGTTCCTGCAGTATTCACATATTGACCTCCAACTAAAGCTCTTGTAGCAGGAGCGAAAGCGGTAAATGCAGCAGTTGTAGGGACTTGAACAGTTTGACCTGAGTTATAAGCATATAACTTATCAAAGTCAACTGTTCCAACTCCATTCGCTCCAGTTCTCCATCTGTCGTCATTGAAGTTTAAACCATTTGCTCTACCCCAAGCCCCTGCTCCACCACCACGACCCCAAGAACCGTAAACAATGCTGGATAATTTAGTGGTTTCATTAATTTTATAATCCCAGTTGATAGAAGCAATTGGTTTGTTATAAAAATTCTGATTCATATTGTATTGACTTCCTTGTAAGTATCCCCAATCTCTATTGTATTTTGTTGCTGGATTTCCTCCACCTACAGTTAAATATTGAGCTAGAGTAATTGCAGTACTTCTTTGGTGGTGCCATTGCGCCGCTCCAGTGAAAGTAAACTCAAATTGGTGTTTATCGCTTAATTTATATCCAAGACCTAAGAAATAGTTAGTTCCTTCAAAATTTGTTCCGTTAATATATCCGTCTCCTCTTGTTTTGCTTAATAAGAAAGAAGCTGATAAACCATTTTTCATCATTCCTGTAGAGTACGAAAAAGAAGATTTAAGGAAGTTATCGTTACCTATAGAAGAAGAAACTGATCCCCCTTCTTTCATGTCAGAAGATCTAGTTACTACGTTAATAGTACCCCCTACAGAAGCGATTGCTAATTTAGAAGCTCCTAAACCTCTTTGAACTTGAACAGATGATGCTACATCTGTAAGTCCAGTCCAGTTACTCCAATAAACAGCACCGTTTTCCATGTCGTTAACTGGCATACCGTTAATCATAACCGCAATGTTTTCTTGAGCGAAACCTCTAATATTAACTCTAGAGTCTCCATAACCCCCCCCTGATTTAGAGGCATAAACAGACGGCATGTTTTTCAATAAGTCTGGAAATTCTTGATTTCCTATTTTTGCTTGAATCTCAGCGGCTGAAATAGTAGAAACTGCCACTGGTGTTTTTCTTTCTTTAGCAACGTCAATAATGCTTCCTCTAACCACTACTTCATCTAGTTGATTTGACTTAACGGTGTCTTTTTTAACAGCTTGCGAAAAAGAGGCAGAAGCTACAAGAAAGAATCCAAAAAATAAATTAATTTTAAAATTTTTCATTTGTTGTTTTTTTAAATTTTTACAAATTTCAGAATTAAATTTGTCCCTAATGTTAATAAAATGTTAAATGATAATTATTTGTTAAAATGTTGTTTTAATGTTAATAAGTCAAAAGATAGAAGCGATAATTTTTTCATTAACAAATTGCATAGAAAACTATCTAAATAATCTGTTTTTGAGCATTTTTTTTACTTATTTAAATAGTGATTTAATAGAAAAAATGTAGAGCTATCATGTTTTTTTAAAGATTTAGAATTAATTTCATCTAAAATGGAAGTCGCTAATTGCTTGCCAAGCTCCACTCCCCATTGGTCGTAACTGAAAATATTCCAAATAATGCCTTGAACAAAAATTTTGTGCTCATACATTGCAATTAAAGACCCTAAGGATTCTGGGGTTAATCGATCAATTAAAATAGTATTTGTTGGTTTATTTCCTTCAAAAACTTTAAACGCAGTTAAATAATCTGCTTTTTCAGATGAAACTTCTTGCTTCTTAAACTCTTCACGAACTTGAGATTCCGTTTTGCCATTTAATAACGCTTCGGTTTGTGCAAAAAAATTAGACATCAATTTATCGTGATGGTTTTTATTTCCATATAAAGAGTTTACAAATCCAATAAAATCGGTAGGAATTAATTTTGTTCCTTGGTGAATCAATTGAAAGAATGCGTGTTGTGAATTAGTTCCAGGTTCTCCCCAAATAATAGTTCCCGTTTGATAATTTACTGGCTTTCCATCACGGCCAATACTTTTTCCGTTGCTTTCCATGATTCCTTGTTGAAGATAGGGAGCCAGCTTTTGCAAATATTGAGTGTAGGGAATTAATGCCTCGCTTTCGGCACCAAAGAAATTGTTGTACCAAATGCTTAATAAAGCCAAAACTACAGGTATGTTTTTATCGAAAGCAGCGGTTTTAAAATGATCGTCCATTTGGCTGGCGC
Organism: Flavobacteriaceae bacterium; assembly: GCA_009693635.1. Lineage (GTDB taxonomy): Bacteria > Bacteroidota > Bacteroidia > Flavobacteriales > Flavobacteriaceae > Flavobacterium. Next base: position 7,866 of record SHWW01000043.1, on the reverse strand, counting down.
CTTTTAATACTTTATCAAAATTATCAAAACCTACTGCTAAACTGATAGACAATCCAACGGCGCTCGATAATGAAAAACGTCCTCCAACCCAATCCCACATGGGAAAAACATTATCGGCGTTAATTCCAAATGCTGTTACATTTTTAATATTTGTGGAAACGGCAACAAAGTGTTTTGCCACATCTTCTTGTTTTGCTGATTTCAAAAACCAAGTTCGAATGGTTTCTGAATTTGTTAACGTTTCCTGAGTTGTAAATGTTTTAGAAACAATCACAAAAAGAGTGGTTTCAGGATTTATTTTTTTGATGATTTCATTTACATGATCTCCATCGACATTGGAAACAAAATGAACATTTAGATGATTTTTATAATATTGCAATCCTTCTACAACCATTGAAGGGCCTAAATCTGAACCGCCAATTCCAATATTTACAACATCGGTGAAAGCCTTGCCTGTAAACCCTTTTCTATCGCCATTTACTATTTCATTGGTAAACGTTTTAATTTTGCTTTTTACTTTATAAACTTCAGGCATAATATTTTGCCCATCAACGTTCACAACGTTATGTTCTGGGGCACGCAAAGCAGTGTGAAGTACCGCTCTGTTTTCTGTTTTATTGATGATTTCGCCATCAAAATAACCTGAAATCGCTTCTTTTAAATGTACTTCATTGACTAAATTTACAAGCAATTCCATGGTCTCTTGATTGATTCTATTTTTAGAATAATCAATCAAAAAATCATTCCATTTTATATGAAATTTTGATGCTCTTGTAGCATCTTCTTGGAACATATTTTTCATTGAAACGTTTTTCATTGTTTCAAAATGTTCTTGAATTGCTTTCCAAGCATTAGTTGAAGTTGGATTTGTATTTTGTAAAGCCATTATTGTGAGGATTGTTTGTGTTTCGTATTATTTTAATTGCAAATTTACGAATAATGTTTGTAAAGTAATTATTATGATTAAATAGGTGTTTTTATTTTCAAAAAACGCGTTCTATTTCTTGAATTGCAAATTAGCCACACGATCCAATTCTTTTTTCAAAGGATTCATTTGCGCTAAAAAGCGAGGTAAATTCTTTTTATTCATAGGTTCTGAATTGGGTAATTTCAACCGCAAAGCGTCAACTTGAACGCCATTTTTCCAAAATCGATAGCAAACATGTGGTCCTGTTGAAAGTCCCGTACTTCCAACTTTTCCTATAATATCTCCTTGATTTACTCTTTGTCCTCGTCGTGCAATAATTTTCGATAGGTGTAAATATTGTGTAGAATACGTGCCGTTGTGTTTCACTTTTACGAAATTTCCGTTTCCAGCCGTAAAACCAGTTTGTTCAACAACCCCAGAAGCCGTTGTCATAATTGGGGTTCCTTGTGGTGCGGCATAATCGGTTCCTTTGTGTGCTTTCCAGATTTGCTGCACAGGATGAAACCTATGTTTAGTAAACCGCGAAGTAATATTTACAAATTTCAAAGGGGCTTTTAAAAATAAATTTTTGAGCGCTTTCCCTTCTTCATCGTAAAAATCTAATTTTTGAGAATTTTCATTTTGTGCAAATGGAAAGGCATAAATTATTTTTCCTTTGTATTCAAAAAAGGCACATTTTAAACTATCAACGCCGTCATATACAGAATCATTTATATAACGTTCTGTAAAAGTAATTGCGAATTTATCTCCTTTTTGTAATTTAAAAAAGTCAATCGACCAAGCATATATTTTAGAAATAGATGAGGCTAACGATCCTTCAACACCCTTTTTTTCTAATGTTTCTGATAAAGAACCGTCTAATTCTCCAGCGATAGTTCTCCTTCTGATTGTTACGGGTTTGATGTGTTTGTAAACTGTAATAGAGTCTTTCAAGTCAATTACATAATAACTCAATTGATCGGGCTGGTAAATAAAAGCACGCATCTTTTTTGATTTTCCTTTTGCCCGAAGAATTGTATATGGTTTATCAATTCGCATCATTCGAACATCAAAAGAGTCTTTGACTTTTTTAACAATATCATATACTTTTTTGTCGCCAATGTTTTGTTTTTCCAGAATACTTCCAAAGGTATCGCCGTCTTGAATGGTGTCTTGAATTACATCAAAATTATTGAGTGTAAATCCAAACGCAACAACAATCGGGACTTTTTTAACTAGCTTTTCTTTATCAGATTTATGGCAGGAAACGAGGGATATAATAAGAATTATTATAATTGGAATTCTTTTCAAACTGCTATTTTTTAATTTAAACTATTTTTCTTCGCCCCAATTTTTCAATTCTTCTTCGCTCCATAATTCGGGAAAAAATATTCTTCTTTGGTATTTTGGATGCATGTATTGTTTCCAATCACTACCGCCCGTTGCTTCTAAATATCCTTTTCCGCTGCCATCAATATATTTTCTTGCCGCGTTTAAATGTCCCATTACCCAAGTAATATTTACAGTATGGTCATAATGGCGCATTGCTTTAATTAATTCAGGATTTTTTTGGTCATTTTCAGGTAATTGTTTGAATTTTTGCCAAAGATTTATGGTGTTGTATTTCTCCATGTGATGCAAAAATGAGGATTTATATTTACGCTCAAATTCTAAAATTAGATAGGACTTTTCCCCCGTAGCGTGATCTTTTCCGCCCGCTTGCCAATACAAATGTTCTAAAGCATGTTCGTAAGGTGTATTTCTGTCAATTGAAGCTCTAAAACGATAATCAATTAAATTAATTAAATCGGTTGAAGCGAATTCAATTAAGCGGTATTGTGCACTTTGAAACCCACTTGCAGGCGTCAAAGTATTTCGAAATTTCATATATTGTTCCACTTCCATTCCGTCTCCCATTATATCAAAAGAAGTTGTAAGCATGTCAAAATAGCGACTAACCCTCATGATTCTTTCCGTGAAAAAGGCAGTTTCCAATTTGTCAATATGTGAAATTTGTTCAATTTCCCACAATATCATTTTAAACAGTAACTCATTGACTTGATGGTACATTATAAAAACCATTTCATCAGGTAAAGTTGTTCTTTGCGTTTGAAGATTCAAAAGCGCATCTGTTTGAATATAATCCCAATAGGTAATTGGTTTTGACCAAAGCAATCCTTCCAAATGGGTTTCTGTTTTTTGATTTATTCCTTTAAATTTTTGATCTAATTTTTGAAGAATTTCTTCTGATATATTTGGGTTTGTCATGTTTAATTTGCTTTAATTGTGAAGGAGTTTTTCAATCCTTTGAAACCATCTAAATCTGCTTTTATAGATCCAATAGGAAGATCTGCTTTTATTCGTATAGGCAATTTGTTGTTGTCGTCTGAAATCCATACCGTAAGACTTTCTTTTTCTTTAAAAACACGCCCAGATTGAACTAAAGGTCGAAATACCATTGTAGGAATTTTTCCAAATTTAGTATTAATATCTTCTCTACCAATGAATTTTAAGTTAAATTTTGTGGTTTCTCCATCAAAAAACATGTGAATTGCTATGGCTTCTCCATCCTTCAATTTATCAACATTTGGATGATTTCTTAAATAATAAAAAGCAGAAACTATATCTTGAGTATTATTTGGAATGGCGAGAGTTTTTTCTGTATTACTTTCATAATCTTTTAATAAAATATGATTTGTAGCTTGATTGAAAAAGCCTTCTTGGTTTTTGGTATACCCCCCCTCATTAATTTTTCTGACAAATTGATATGGATTTCCAGTAGTTTTATCAAAGTAGCTTTCGTATAAATCATCCACTTTGAAAAAGAATCTTGACATTCCTGTGGTATATCCTTTCCCAATTACATGAAATACTTTTTTGTTGTTTCGAACGGCCTCTTGAACTTCTAAAGTGGCATATCCCGCATTAATTAAGCCATAATGAACTCTGAATTTAAACCATTCGCCAGAATCAAATGGGCCTTCTCTTTGAGCATCAAAGCTCACTAGTACAATAAATAATAATAAAACAATTCCTTTTTTCATGTTTGAATAAATTAATTTTAAGAGCAAATACAATTTCCGTTCCAAATGTAACTTAGGGCTAAAAAACTTAATGGAAACGTTTATGCCGCTATAGGCAAATCCTGTTTAGCAGGGTTCGCCGCAAGAAATATAGAGTTTGGTAGGAATAAATCCTATAAAACTCTTATAAAAATTAATTATCTGATTGATGCCATTCTGCAAATGAGGTTTCAGTTTCTTGGAGTTTTAAAGAATGTAATTCTATTCCATCAGGCAATCTGCTTTTTATTCTTTTGGCAAAATCAATAACCATATTTTCACTTGTAGGTTGATAATCTACAAGAATAACATGGTGATCCCGTGATTGTAATTCTCTTGCTAGCTCAACGTGAGGGGTGTTTTTATTAAATACTGTAGCATGATCAAATTGATCTACAATTTCTTCTTTTACAATTTTCTTTAAATCGGTAAAGTCGATAACCATTCCAAATTTTACATTTGAATTATCGGTAATTGGTTTGCCAATAACAGTTACAGACAATTTATAACTATGGCCATGGACGTTTTTACACTTTCCATCATAGCCATATAAAGCATGACCGGTTTCGAAATTAAATTGTTTAGTTATTCTGATATTGCTCATTATTGAAATATTTGAATGCAAATTTAGTAAATTGTAGTCATTCTATTTTGAAATTTTTTAAATGCTATTTTTTAAAACGAAAAAATGTATATTTGCGAAACTAATGGGGGATTAGCTCATTTGGCTAGAGCGCTACGCTGGCAGCGTAGAGGTGATCGGTTCGAATCCGATATTCTCCACTATATAATTTTCTGTTTTTAGTTTTATTTTAATGAAATAACGCTCAATAAATAAAAGATAAACAAATACAACAAGTTTTAAAAAGGGGTTTTATCTAGACAATAATTAAATTAATAGATTTATAATCCGGATTTTACTTCTATATTTTTGAATAATTAAATTTTGTCATTTACATTTTTTATATTTTTTTGTATATAGCCGACAAAATTGTTATTTGGATTTAATTATTATATTTGGATAAATTCATACGATAAAAAAATAATGAAAAACAGCACATACTATTTTCTTTTTCTGATTTTAATATCCTTTTCAAATATTGCTTTAGGACAAACATTAACTAATGGTAATTTTGAATCTGGAGGAAATGGAGTTGGTTTTCTAATTAATGGCACTGGATACATCCAAATTGATCCAACTACCGGCTCAAGCACTTCTGGAAATTATGCCTTCACTATTAATCCTCAATTATTAAACAGCAACTTTATTGCAGGAGGAGACCATACTTCAGGTTCAGGGAATATGTTAGTTGTAGACGGGAATACTGTGGTGAATTCTAGGCTTTGGTCGTCAACTTCAACAGGCGGAGCATTAACCGGATTTACAGCTGGAAATACTTATACTTTTAGTTATTGGATAAAATCAGTTTCAAATGATGTAACTAATAATGCAACCCAAGCCAATATTAATGTGTTTTTTGTAAATGCATCCAATATAAATCCTGCTAGCACCAATAGTTACGCACCACTAGCAAGCCAGGGCTGGACTCGTATAAGCTATACTTTTACAGCCACGACAAATAATGCATTAATTGAATTAAGAAATAATAATTTGAGTGTTTTAGGAAATGACTTTGCATTAGATGATTTTGCAATTACACCAGGAGCACTTCCATTGACTTTAACTCAAACCTCTATAAATCCTTCCTGTCCAACTTCACTAAATGGTTCAATTACAGGGGTTGGTAACGGAGGAATATTACCGTATACTTTTTCATTAGCAACTACCACGGCTACTATTTCAAATTCTACAGGGGTTTTTAGTAATTTATCCGCAGGAACTTATACTCTTTCAATTCAAGATGCTGCAGGAGCGTCAGTTCCTCCAATTATTGTAGTATTGACGCCTCTAAATGATATTACAATCAACGCTCAGGCTACAATTTGTGAAGGCGCCCCAACTAATTTATCTGTTAGCGGAAGCCTAGACCCTTATTTATGGACTGCAAATCCTCCTGATTCAAGTTTAACCGCAGCTAATAATACTAGCGCCGCCCCAACTGTTACTCCCGCCACAACTACTACCTATACAGTTACTTCTGGAATTGCTGCAAACCCCGTTAATCTAATTGTTAATGGTGATTTTACTTTAGGAAACTCCGGATTTTTATCAGATTATGTGTATTATAATATTGGATCAGTTCCTGCTTCAGGGATCCAAGGGGTATATGGAATTGTAACAAATCCAACGAGTTGGTTTGCTCCCTTTTCTCCATGTACAGATCACACTTCTTCGGCAGGAAATATGTTAGTAGCCGATGGTTCTACAACCGGAACGGCAAGAGTTTGGTATTCGCCAGCCTCAATTAATGTTATACCTGGTAAAAACTATACATTCAGTTATTTTTTAGCCGCTGTAGCAACTGGAGGGCAAGCAAAATTAGAAGTCCTAATTAACAATGTTTCTATAGGTCTTCTGGCAATAACTCCTTCTAGTTTATGTGTTTGGGATGAGCATTCTTATATATGGAATTCAGGAACCAATACAACCGCAGTAATAAGTATTATTGATAGAGAAGGAATTCCGAATGGTAATGATTTTGCAATTGATGATCTTTATTTTAGAGAAACCCCAACTTGCATTTATCAAAAATCAGTAATAATCACGGTTAATTCAAATCCTCCGCCTACCATTGGCACCATCACTCACCCTACCTGCTCCACAACAGGAAGTTTTGTATTAAATGGATTGCCTGCTGGGAACTGGACTATTAACCCTGGAGGAATAACAGGAAACACTTCTTCCACAACAATATCTAATTTAGCGACAGGGACTTATAATTATACCGTTACAAATTCCGCAAATTGCACCTCTCTTCCTGTAAGAGTTGATATTAATCCAGTTGCAAATATTGTAACTCCTATATTTATTGCTATTACACCAGTATGTGTAGGTACAACTATCTTATTACCATTAGTTTCTACTAATGGCGTTTCAGGTACGTGGTCACCAGCATTTAACCCTAATACTACAACAACCTATACTTTTACGCCAAATCCGGGAGAATGTGCTACACCAGCTACATTACAAGTGGTAATTACCCAGATTCCAACTGCGATAGCTACTCCAAACAGTGAAACAATTTGTTCATTGCAGTCAACAGGAATTTCGTTATCAAGTACAATTTCAGGCACTACTTTCAGTTGGACTGCAACCGCAACAGATGTTTCAGGAGATTCTTCAGGAACAGGAAGTGTAATTTCACAAGTTTTAGCCGCAACAGGCACTTTAGTTGGGAATGTTCAATATACAATTACCCCAACAAATAATGGTTGCTCGGGATCGCTAATAAGTGTCACGGTAAATGTAACTCCTAAACCAACATTAACTGCAACCCCAGCTTCTATCTCAATTTGTTCAGGTACAGCTACAGCTATTAATTTAGTTGGGTCAATGCCTAATACAAATTTTAGTTGGAATTTAATTCAAAACAATGTTACAGGAGGTACAATTGGAACTGGAAATGTGATTGCTCAAACGCTAAATACCATTAACAATACTTCAGGTGAAGCGGTTTACGCAATTACTCCTTTAGTGAATGGTTGTAGAGGAATTACTCGTACTATTTCTATTATTGTAAATCCAATTCCGGCTGCTATAATCAATCCTGCAGCGGGTCAAACTCTTTGCTCAGGACAAACTACTGCAATATCTTTTTCAAGCCCAGTTATAAATACTATTTTTAATTGGACCGTGAGTCAAACTAATTTAACCGGAACTTCTCTAGGGACGGGAACCTCAATTGCTCAAATTCTTTCGGTGGTTTTGCCATCTTTAGGAACCGCAACTTATGTAGTTATACCAACCTCAAACGGTTGTGTTGGAACCCCAGTTCA
>SHWW01000042.1 GCA_009693635.1 Flavobacteriaceae bacterium | reverse complement strand
ATTTTTTCCTGATGCCCAATACTTTCCTGGTGGATTGCCTTAAATAATCTTAAGATAAACTCTTCGCTTAACCCTTTTTCTTCACCATCAAGGACCATTTTACCAAGAATTTCATTCCATCTTTTATTTTGTAAAACAGCTACGTTTTTAGATTTTTTCAATGCACCAATTTGTTCAGCAACTTTCATTCTATTTCCCAACAATTCTAATAATTTAGCATCTGCAATATCAATATTCGCTCTCAACTTAATCATTTCTGTATTGTAATCGTCCTCCTCAATGGTGACTTCTCTGATTCGTAAATCGTTGAAAATTTGCTTTAAAGTTTTTGGAGTTACTTGTTGAGAGGCATCGCTCCATGCATTATCTGGATTGATATGTGTTTCGATAATCAATCCGTCGTAGTTTAAATCTAATGCTTGTTGAGACACTTCTTGAATCATATCTCGGCGCCCAGTAATGTGAGAAGGATCACAAATTAAAGGCAAATCTGGGAAACGACTTTGCAATTCGATTGCAATTTGCCATTCTGGAATATTCCTGTATTTTGTTTTTTCATAGGTAGAAAATCCTCTGTGAATTACCCCTAATTTTTTGATTCCTGCGTTATACAAACGCTCAACGCCACCAATCCACAAAGCCAAATCAGGATTTACAGGGTTTTTCACCAATACGATTTTGTCCGTATTTTGCAAAGCGTCAGCAATTTCTTGAACTGCAAACGGATTTACGGTTGTTCTTGCGCCAATCCACAAAACATCAATGTCGTGTTCCAAAGCCAATTTTACGTGGGCTGCATTTGCAACTTCTGTCGCCATCAACAATCCAGTTTCTGCTTTTGCTTTTTGAAGCCATTTCAGTCCAATTGCACCTACACCTTCAAATCCTCCTGGACGAGTTCTTGGTTTCCAAATACCAGCTCTATAAATGCTCACATCCGAATTTTTTAATTCATGTGCGATTTTCAAAACTTGTTCTTCCGTTTCTGCGCTACAAGGTCCTGCAATTACTAACGGATGTGACAAATTGAATTCATCTAACCACGTTCTCATTTCTTTCTTGTTCTCCATCTTACTTTATTTTGGTAATTATTTTGTTTTTATTTGTTGAAATTATTTAAAATATCTTTAATCTTATTTGCACTCTGCATTTCTTCATAAATAGCTTCGTAATTATCGCTTTCTAATAAGTCTTTAAATTTGGATAAATTAGAAATATATTCTCCCAATGTTTTAACCACATGTTTCTTATTTTGCTTAAATATTGGAGTCCACATTGCGGGGGAACTTTTGGCTAATCGGACTGTACTTTCAAATCCACTTCCCGCCATATCAAAAATATCTCGCTCGTCTTTTTCCTTTTCGATTACTGTTTTTCCCAACATAAATGCACTTATATGCGATAAATGGGAAACATAAGCGATATGTTTGTCGTGGGATTTCGCGTCCATATATCGGATTCTCATTCCCAATTTGTCAAACAATTCTAAAGCGCTTTGTTGCAATTTAAATGTTGTTTTTTCAACCTCACAAATAATATTTGTTTTACCTTGAAACAATCCCAAAATCGCAGCAGTAGGACCCGAAAATTCAGTACCTGCAATAGGATGTGTGGCCATAAAATTTCTTCTTTTTGAATGATTCGAAATCGCTTCACAAATAGGAAATTTTGTAGATCCCACATCAAACACCAATGCACTATCATTTATTACATCTAAAATGCTTGGCAAAATTAGTAAAGCAATATCAACTGGCACTGCTAGAATCACAAAATCGGCATCTGCCAAATCAGAAATCGATACTTTTTTATCAATAATTTTCAAATTCAAAGCGGCGTCTAAATAACTTTCATTGCTATCAATCCCAAAAACTGTCACATTATTATAATTAGATTTTATGTCCAATGCCATAGAACCACCAATTAACCCAACTCCTATTATATATACATTCATTTTTACAACTTATTGTTTACCCAAACTGACTCCTAAAATCTCAAAATAGCCTCTTGTATTTTTTCTTGTTTCACACAAAGTGAAAACCGAATATAGCCTTCTCCATTACTTCCGAAAATAGTTCCGGGTGTAATGAAAACATCTTTTTCATATAATATTTTATCTACAAAATCTTCTGCAGATGTAATTTCCAATGGTAATTTTGCCCAAACAAATAATCCAACCGAATTTTCATCATAGGTACATCCTAATTTTTTTGCCAATTCAAAGGTTAGATTTCTCCGTTTTTGATACATTAGATTTTGCTCATCAAACCAAGATTTATCTAATTTCAGGGCTTCGATAGCCCCTTTTTGGATGCCATAAAACATACCGCTGTCCATATTGCTTTTCACTTTGAGAACGGCATCAATAAATTCCGATTTTCCGGAAACCATTCCCACTCGCCAACCGGCCATATTGTAGGTTTTTGATAGCGAATTCAATTCTAAAGCCACTTCTTTCGCACCGTCAACTTGCAAAATTGAAATTGGATTGTCATTTAAAACAAAACTATACGGATTGTCATTAATTACTAAAATCTGATGTTTTCTAGCGAAAGCCACTATTTTTTCAAACAATCTTAAGCTTCCCGATGCCCCCGTTGGCATGTGCGGAAAACTAACCCACATCATTTTTACTTTGGACAAATCTTGTTGTTCCAATTTTTCAAAATCAGGTTCCCAATTATTATTTTCAACCAAATCATATAAGACAGGGGTTGCACCTACTAATTTCGTTACTGAAGTATAGGTTGGATACCCCGGATTTGGAATTAAAACCTCATCTCCTTCATTCAAAAAAGCCAATGAAATATGCATAATTCCTTCTTTTGAACCCATTAAAGGTAAAATCTCAGAATTAAAATTCAATTCGACTTGAAAATTGTTTTTATAAAAATCTGCCATTCCATTTCTCAATTCTGGAAGTCCTTGATAACTTTGATATTGATGTGCATTTTCATCGGTAACGGCATTTTGAATTGCTTCAATCACATTTTTAGAAGGCGCCATATCGGGACTGCCAATTCCCATATTGATAATTGGTTTTCCTTCGGAAATGAGTTGGCGAACTTCCCTTAATTTTGATGAGAAATAATATTCTTCAACTATGGCAATACGTTTTGCGGTTTTAATCATTTTTTCTTTTAATAAATCGATCAATTAACATTCATATTAGATATTAATCCTTAAGGTTTTGTGTTTTTATATTCCCCTAAAACTTTAAAATACTCCGCCATAATTTTCAATAAAGATTTTGCTTTACTATAATCATCATAATCATCAAAAGTCACGTCTACGAAAAAAGAATATTTCCAAGGCGTTTCAATTTTTGGCAACGACTGAATTTTTGTCAAACTCAATTTACAATCACTCATTACATTCAAAACCGCTGCCAAGCTTCCCCGTTTGTGATCTAATTCAAATTTCAAAGAGGCCTTGTTTATCTCCCGTTTTGGAACAACTGAACTCTCTCTGTTTAAAATAACAAAACGAGTCATATTGTTATTTATCGTTTGAATTTCTGGCGCCAAAATTTCTAAATCATACATATTTGAGGCCGTTTTACTTGCAATTGCGGCAATTCCAATCAATTGATTACGGTGAATTCTTCTAGCAGTTTCAGCGGTATCTTTATCCTCAACTAATTTAATATTCGGCAGTTTTTTTAAAAATTCCATGCATTGTAATAATGCCATTGGATGCGAATGTACTTCTAAAATATCCTCTAATTTTTGTCCTTTCAAAGCCATAAAATTTTGATGAATATCCATATAATATTCCCCAATAACATGCAAATTATTCTTGTCAATCAACGCATAATTTGGAATAATTGAACCCGCAATTGAGTTTTCGATAGCCATAACGGCTTGGTTTGATTTTCCTGACAACAGACTGTCTACCAATTCTTCAAATGACATGCATTCCTCAATAGCAATTTCTTGATGGTAATATTCCAATGCCACTTGGTGGTGAAACGAACCTTTTATTCCTTGTATTGCAACTTTTTGTATCATATATAATCAAAAAAAAATCCTGATTTTATCAGGATTGTATAGCTTTTATTTGTTTTTTTATTTGTTTCAAATAACCACAGCACAATCCTTACTTCTAATAAAGAAGAAATAATAAGAATATGTGAAATTGAAATTATTTTTCATTTTAAATCTGTATTGTTTAGCAAAGCTATGTATAAAATTTGTTTAAACACAATAAATAAATAGAATTTTTAAATTAAAAATGATTTCTCAAATCGAACCCGTAAATTTTACTAAATTATTGTAAAAAGGAACTAATAATGCGATATATTCAAATTTAAACAATTGTTTTTTAGTTGAATAAATTTAGATTTACATTCCACTTTTGAAAATATTAAAGTTCTATTTATAAGTACTATCCATTTTGTAATCTACATTTTAGTAAAAACAGAATTTTTCTGCTTACTTTTGCTCAAAATCAAATACTATGTCAATTGAAGTTGTAAATATTTCCAAAAGTTACGGTGCCCAAAAAGCGTTGGATGCTATTTCTTTCTCTGTAAAAAAAGGAGAAATTGTGGGGTTTTTAGGTCCAAATGGCGCTGGAAAATCAACTTTAATGAAAATATTAACAACCTATATTAATGCCGATAAAGGTTCCGCAACCGTAAATGGATTTGATGTAAATTCAAATCAGAAATCGGTTCAGTTGTCAGTTGGTTATTTGCCTGAGCATAATCCGTTGTATTTGGATTTGTATGTTCGGGAATATTTGGCTTTTAATGCCGATGTATATAAGGTTGCAAAATCCAGAATTAACGAGGTACTTGAATTGACGGGTTTATTATCGGAAAGTCATAAAAAAATAGGACAATTATCAAAAGGGTACCGTCAACGGGTGGGTTTGGCGAATGCATTATTGCACAATCCAGATGTTTTAATTTTGGATGAGCCTACCACGGGATTAGACCCAAATCAATTGGTTGAAATTAGAAATGTGATTAAAAATGTTGGGAATGACAAAACTGTTTTCCTTTCTACACATATTATGCAAGAGGTTGAGGCTATTTGTGACAGAGTGATAATAATCAATAACGGCAAAATTGTAACCGATAAAAAATTAGATAAATTAATTTCAGGTGATAAAGAACAAGTTATTGAAGTAGAATTTGATTTTAAAATCGAAGAACAAGCTATTGCAAAAATTACTAATTTAAAATCATATAAAAACACTCATGATATGGTTTGGGAATTGACTTTTCTATCTGATAAAGACATGAGGCCAGCCGTTTTTGACTTTGCTCATGATAATGGTTTAAAAACATTGCAATTGAATCAAAAAAATAAGAATTTAGAAACTATTTTTAGAGAAATTACTTTTAAAGAATAAAACAAAAAAATAGTTACTAGCATTTCTAATTCAAATGAATAAACGCAAAATTATCCCAAATTTATATTTGGTCTATAAGAATGATAAAAAAAGATTAATCTTTATTCTAATATAAACACATAAAATATATATTTTAAAACAAGTATTACTCTTCACTAAAAAGCTCGTTTAAAAAACTATTTAGACTATCTTTTCCATTTATGACAATTTAAGTCTAAAAAACCTTGCTTGCAATTTCTCTAATATTTTCAGATTTACCCATAGAATAATAATGCAAAACTGGAACTCCCGCTTGTTTTAATTCTAAAGATTGTTGAATTGCCCATTCAATACCAACCGTTTTAACTTCTGCAGATGATTTGCATTTTTCGATAGCACTAATCAAATCCTCAGGTAAATCTACTCGAAAAACTTGCGGCAAAAGTTGCATGTGTTTTTTTACAGCAATTGGTTTAATCCCAGGAATAATAGGAACTGTAATTCCCATTGCTCTTGCTTTACCAACAAACTCAAAGTATTTTGAATTATCGAAAAACATCTGAGTAACCACATAATCTGCCCCAGCATCAATTTTTTCCTTAAGCCTTCTCAAATCTGACTGCAACGAAGGCGATTCTAAATGTTTTTCTGGGTAGCCCGCTACTCCAATACAAAAATCTGATTTGTTATCTACATCTAATAAGTCGTGTAAATATTTACCGTCATTTAAACGTTTTATTTGTTTTACCAAATCAACTGCATAATTATTACCTCCTGTTTTAGGTATAAAATATTTTTCATCTTTCATTGCATCGCCCCGTAAAGCCATCACATTATCAATACCTAAATAATGACAATCTACCAATAAATATTCCGTTTCTTCCTTAGTAAAACCACCGCAAAGTACGTGTGGAATAGTATCTACATTGTATTTATGTTTTATGGACGCACAAATGCCCAATGTTCCAGGACGCATTCTTGTAAGTTTTTTATCCAATAACCCATTTCCCTTGTCAATATAAACAAACTCTTCACGAGAAGTGGTTACATCAATAAAAGGAGGTTTGAACTCCATTAACGGGTCAATATTGTCATATAATTCTTGGATACTTTTCCCCTTTTGTGGCGGGATAATTTCAAAAGAAAATAATGTAGTTCCCTTTGCATCTTCAATATGTTGTGTTGCTTTCATGTTTATCTCTTAATGTTTTAAATCGAATTTCTAAAGTCTTGTTTATCGACTTTATAACTTCTTTTAATCCGCTATATTCGGATTTAACCATTTTTTAGCAACTTCCGTTGGAACGCTTCTGCGTTTTGCGTAATCAATTACTTGGTCTTCTTTTATTTTCCCAAGCCCAAAATACTTGCTTTCTGGGTTTCCAAAATAATATCCTGATACCGATGAAGCTGGCCACATCGCCATACTTTCGGTTAATTTTACTCCAATTTCTTGTTCTACATTTAATAATTTCCAAATTGTTGGCTTTTCTAAATGGTCAGGACACGCTGGATAACCTGGTGCCGGTCGCATTCCTTTATAGTTTTCCTCAATTAAATCATCGGTTGTTAAAAACTCATTAGCTGCATAACCCCAGATTTCTTTTCGAACTTTTTCGTGTAAATATTCTGCAAATGCTTCCGCAAAACGGTCTGCCAAAGCTTTAACCATTATCGAATTATAGTCGTCTAAATTCTTCTCAAATTCAGTTGCCCATTCATCAACCCCAAAACCAGTGGTTACACAAAATGCACCCATATAATCAGTTTTCCCACTGTCTTTAGGTGCAATAAAATCTGCTAAAGCAATATTTGGTGCGCCTACAGTTTTTTGAGATTGTTGACGCAAAGTCAAAAAAGTTATTGGTGGTTGTTTGTTAGTTGGTGGTTGAACCAAAATATCGTCATCGTTGATTTGATTAGCTGGAAAAATGCCGTAAATTCCTTTAGCGGTTAATTTTTTTTCTTTCAAAATTATTTTTAACATTTCTTGAGCGTCTTCAAAAACAGAAGTTGCTTGTTCGCCAACTACTTCGTCTGTTAAAATAGCAGGATATTTTCCAAACAATTCCCAAGTTCTAAAAAACGGAGTCCAATCGATATAAGGAACTAAAACTTCTACCTCAACCTCTATGGTTTTTGAACCAATAAAATTTGGTTTTACAGGAGTAAAATTTTCCCAATCTAATTTTAATTTATTGGCACGTGCTTGTTCAATTGTCAAGAAATTTTTGTCGCGACTTCGGTTCAAATATCCTTCACGTAATTCATCATATTCTAATCGAATATCGGAAGTATATTTTAATTTCGTTTTGGAATTTAATAAATTTCCCGCTACTGTTACCGCTCTCGAGGCATCATTCACGTGAACTACTGTACTGTTGTATTGTGGCGCAATTTTCACTGCAGTATGTGCTCGAGAAGTGGTTGCGCCACCAATCATTATTGGAATTTTAATATTTAATCTTTCTAATTCCTTAGCCAAATAAACCATTTCATCTAACGAAGGAGTTATTAATCCACTTAAACCAATAGCATCGACATTGTGTTCAATAGCTGCTGCGATAATTTTTTCGGGAGCAACCATTACCCCTAAATCTATGATTTCATAGTTATTACAAGACAAAACCACCGAAACAATATTTTTTCCTATGTCGTGAACATCCCCTTTTACGGTTGCCATTAGGATTCTACCTGCCCCTTTCTTGTCGCCAACCTGTTTGCTTGCTTCTATATACGGAAGTAAATAGGCCACCGCTTTTTTCATTACTCGCGCCGATTTAACTACCTGAGGCAAAAACATTTTTCCGCTTCCAAATAAATCGCCTACAACATTCATTCCTGTCATCAAATTAATTTCGATAACTTCGATTGGTTTTGTAGCTTCAAGTCTAGCTTCTTCAATATCCAATTCAATAAATTGATCTATTCCTCTTACCAAAGAATGAGTTAAACGCTCTTGGATTGTTCCTGAACGCCATTCTTGAACTGCTTTTTCATTATTCTTTACATCCCCTTTTATGTTTTCGGCGAAGTCTAGTAATCGTTCCGTGGCATCGTCTCTTCTATTTAGTAAAACGTCTTCAACGTGTTCTAATAAATCTTTTGGAATTTCATCATATATAGACAACATCTCGGGATTTACGATTCCCATTGTCATTCCGTTTTTGATAGCGTGATACAAGAAAGCCGAATGCATCGCTTCACGTACCTTATCATTTCCTCTAAAAGAGAACGAAACGTTACTCACGCCACCGCTTACGTGGGCGTGTGGAAGATTTTCTTTAATCCATTTTGTAGCTCGAAAGAAATCTAAAGCGTTCAATTTATGTTCGTCCATTCCTGTGGCAACAGGGAAAATATTGGGATCGAAAATAATGTCTTGAGCCGGAAAACCAACTTCATTTACTAATATATCGTATGAACGTTTGCAAATCTCGATTCGTCTTTCGTAATTATCGGCTTGACCTTTTTCATCAAATGCCATAATGATTACAGCAGCTCCGTATCGTTTTACTAATCTGGCGTGATGAATAAATTGTTCCTCTCCTTCTTTTAAGGAAATTGAATTCACCACACTTTTACCTTGAGCCACTTTCAAACCTGCTTCGATAATTTCCCATTTTGAACTGTCAATCATCAACGGAACACGAGAAATATCTGGTTCGGAAGCAATTAAATTTAGGAAAGTGGTCATTGCATAAACGCCATCAAGCATTCCCTCATCCATATTGACATCGATGATTTGTGCGCCACCCTCTACTTGGTCACGAGCTACAGCAAGCGCTTCGGCATATTTTTCCTCCTTGATTAATCGAAGGAATTTTCTTGAACCTGTTACATTCGTTCTTTCGCCAACGTTTACGAAGTTGGATTCTGAAGTCACTATTAGTGGTTCTAATCCTGACAGTTTTAAATATTTTTTTATTTCTGACATTATATCGCTTCTGAAATTTGTCTTGGTTTATACTTTTTAGCAACTTCAGCAATTAAACGAATATGATCGGGATTTGTTCCGCAACATCCACCGATTATATTGATTAAATTTTCATTTAAATATTCCATGATTTGTACCTGCATTTCTTTGGGTGTTTCGTCGTATTGCCCGAAAGCATTTGGCAATCCAGCATTAGGATGCGCCGAAATATTGAAAGAAGTATTGTGTGATAATTGCTTTAAATACGGTTTCAATTGATGCGCTCCCAAAGCACAATTGAAACCTACGCTCAACAATGGAATATGTGATATTGAAATCAAGAAAGCTTCCACAGTTTGTCCTGATAGTGTTCTCCCTGAAGCATCGGTAATGGTTCCTGAAACCATAATTGGAATGTCGATTTTGCGTTCGTCTTTGACTTCTTCGATGGCGAAAAGTGCTGCTTTGGCATTAAGTGTATCAAAAATGGTTTCCACTAAAAGTAAATCTACGCCACCATCAATAAGAGCTTCGACTTGTTGCTTGTAGGATATTCTTAAATCGTCAAAGTTTACGGCTCTGAAGCCCGGATCATTTACATCAGGCGACATGCTTGCTGTTCTATTTGTTGGTCCGATTGAACCAGCAACAAATCTTGGTTTTTCTGGATTTTTGGCGGTGAATTCATCAGCGACTTCTCGTGCTATTTTAGCAGATTCGAAATTGAGTTCGTAAACTAGATCTTCTAGATGATAATCGGCCATTCCGATGGTAGTTCCTGAGAACGTATTGGTTTCAACAATATCAGCTCCTGCTTCAAAATATTGCGTGTGAATGTCTCGAATGGCTTTGGGTTGTGTGATTGATAATAAATCGTTGTTTCCTTTTAGGGAATGGGGGAAGTCTTTGAATCGTTCGCCACGAAAATCTTCTTCGGAGAAATTATAGCGTTGCAACATGGTGCCCATTGCTCCGTCGAGAATTAGAATTCGTTTTTTTATTTCTTGTATAATTGTTGTCATTTCTTTTTTTTGACTGATATTAATAGAGAGGCGAAGAAATAAAATTATAGCCCCGGTTGTATTGAAAGCCCTGCTCTTTTTAGAGCAGATTGTAATGAAAAACGGGAATACGATGTATTAGAAAGCCTGAAAATTCGCTTCAAAAAAATAAAAAGTGTTATATGAAAAGGGAGAGAAATTCTCGGGGTTATCTGCTCACGCTAGGCGTGATAGAATGTAGCACCTTCTTTAGATATAAAGGGTTGCTAAGCTTTCAACGGGTCTAATCCCTCGGGCTTTCGTGATAACAATCAGTAATTTTAAGAACGGTACAAAGTAAGTGAATTGTGTTTGGAATTGCAAGTTTTATGGATTTAAATATTTATTTAATATAATAATAAATAGTTTTGGTAAAAACATAAACCTTATTAAATCAAAAAAGCCATCCCTAGATTCTGAAATATATTCAAAATAAATGGAAAGCTTTTCATTGGTCTAACTACTAAACCCGCTACGAGTTACAAATTCGTAGCAAAACAACACAACAATCTTAAAAAAAACTTTTTGGGGCAAAAAAGTCACGTTTTTCAACGTGACTTTTCTCAATTTAAGCGGTCTGGACGGGACTCGAACCCGCGACCCCATGCGTGACAGGCATGTATTCTAACCAACTGAACTACCAAACCAGCGCTTTATTGCGAGTGCAAATATACAATCTATTTCTACTCTCACAAGTGTTTTTTGATAAAAATTTCAATATTATTAAACGATATTAAGCAAAGTTATGTTTTTCTACAAGGTATGTCGTAAGTATTTTTTCAAAATTGACCCCAACAGAAACTGGAACATAATTTATTTTGTTTTGAGCGGAAGTTAATGCAATCTTTTTGAAATAATTTGAAACTTGTGTCTCGTATTCTTCTTTTAAAGAATCGGCAAAAATATTAATCGTATCGCCAGATTCTATATCTATGAATTTTCTTGGAGCTAGATCAAAATCAAAATCTAATTCGGTTTTTTTGTCAATTACATGAAACAAAACAACTTTGTGCTTGTTATGTTTTAAATGCTGCAAAGCCGCAAACAAAGATTCTTCGTTTTCAGAATGAAACATATCAGTAAATAAAATAATCATTGAGCGACGGTGTATTTTTTCGGCAATTTGATGTAAAAACGCAATTGTATCAGTATTTTTTGCACGTTTTTGCTTTTCTAATAATGATTCCAATTTATTCAAAATCATTCGGTGGTGTCGATCGCTTCCTTTTTCGGGAGCATAATATTCATACTCATCAGAATAGATGCTCAACCCAACAGCATCTCGCTGTTTCTTCAATAAATTCATCAAAACTGCTGACGCTAAAACTGAAAATCCAATCTTATTTTCATAAAATAACTGATTTTCTTTTAACATAGGATAATGCATTGAAGACGAATTATCAATAATTAAATGACACCGTAAATTCGTTTCTTCTTCGTGTTTTTTGGTATAAAGTCGGTCTGTTTTTGCAAACAATTTCCAATCAACGTGCTTTGTACTTTCCCCAGGATTATAAACTTTATGCTCTGCAAATTCCGCAGAAAATCCATGAAACGGACTTTTATGCATTCCCGAAATAAATCCTTCCACAACCTGATTGGCCAACAATTCCAAATGCTGAAAGCTAGAAATTTTCTCTATTTGTGATTCAATTTTCATCTTTTTTCATCAGTTCGCCTTATAGCTCGGATCAAATATATTAAAAGATTGATGGAATTGAAAATAAATTACCACAAATAAAAAAGGCTTGACTTTCGCCAAACCTTAATAATATATCAACTTACTATTTTATAATAAAGTATTCAAGCTGTCAGTATATGTTTGCTTTGGAGCAACACCCACTTGCCTAGCTACCACTTCCCCATTTTTAAATACTAAAACGGTAGGAATATTTCGTACTCCATATTTTGCAGCAAATTCTTGGTTTGCATCTACATCTACTTTTCCAACTATTGCTTTTCCAGCAAATTCTTCACTTATTTCGTCAATGATTGGCCCAACCATTCTACAAGGTCCACACCATGCCGCCCAAAAATCTACCATTACTGGTTTGTCTGATTTTAAAACTACTTCGTCAAAAGTAGCATCTGTTATTGCTAATGCCATATTTTTTATCTGTTAATTTATTTTCTAATGCAAATTTAATAATTAAATACCATTTGAACACTATTGTAAAATTACTTTTGATTATGAATGTATTGGTATAATTTATATAATTTTATTTGCGGCCTATTCCCGCTATAATTAAAATCCGCGTGGTGGTTTTTACCTCTCCATAGCCCACGATTTTCCATTCTACCTGCCTACAGACAGGCAATTCGGGGACAGGTATTTTTGGAATTAATTCAATTTGAAGTTCACTTGGATTTTTTCTAGTTCCGAAAGCAACTCATTTGAGATATTAATTTTCAATTTCCGACTTGGCATTTCTAATTTCGTAATAACTTTAGTTTCTTCAATTTCAGTTACTAATTCAACTTGTGGATTTTCTTCATCATAAACTACTTCGGGTTCAGTATAGTCATCTGAGGCAAGAATTTGAGGTGCAATTTCAATTTGTTTTTTAATTTTCTCTAATTCCATTACTTCAAAAACAACTGTTTTATTCCCTTTATTTTGTTGGAAAATGGCACTCAATTGATGAATAAATTCAGATTGTAAATCGTTTATATTAATGTGAATTACTAGTTTTTTAGCAAACAACCCAAGGATATCTTGAAGAATTTTAAATTCAACAAATTGTATTCTTGGCTCGCCTTTTTTACCTGTTTCTTTATCTGGCCAGCCTTCTTTTACCATTAGCTTAATAAAAGTAAAACTGTTTGGCGTCAAATAGTGACGGAATTTCATGTATTCTTCACCAAAGATTCTAAATTCATGGCTTTCATCATATCCTTCTAACACAAACGATCCCCATCCTTTTCCTGATTTATTTACAAGGTGTTTTACATTCGAAATAATCCCTCCAAAAGATAAATTTTTATTGATTTGGTTGTTCAAATCTTTTAACGATTCCAACTTAGAATTGCAATAGTATTTCATCTCATTTTTAAAATCATCCAATGGATGCCCTGAAATATAAATTCCCACAACTTCTTTTTCTTTGGCCAATTTTTCCATTGTAGACCAATCTTCACATGGAGGTACTTCGGGTTCGGCAATTTGAACTTCACTGGTTTCACCAAACAAACTCACTTGCGACGAATTTTTGTTCTCCTGAAATTTCACGCCGTAGCGAATTGCTTTTTCATAAAATGTAATTCCATCGCCATCATATTGGAAATATTGCGCTCTTGTAACACCTTGAAACGAATCAAAACCACCAGCTAAAATTAAGTTTTCTAACGCTTTTTTATTTGCTGCGCGCAAATCAATTCGCTTTGTTAAATCAAAAATTGAATTGTATTTCCCATCTTTTCTATTTTCTACAATTGTTTGAACAGCAGCCATTCCAACGCCTTTTACAGCTCCAATTCCAAAACGAACGGAATAGCTTTCATTAACAGTAAATTTATAAAATGACTCATTCAAATCAGGGCCTAAAACTTGTAATCCCATCCGCTTACATTCTTCCATAAAAAAGGAAACTTGCTTGATATCACTCATATTATTAGATAAAACTGCTGCCATATATTCTGCAGGGTAATTTGCTTTCAAATAGGCCGTTTGATATGCAATCCAAGCGTAGCAAGTAGAATGCGATTTATTAAATGCGTATTCCGCGAACGCTTCCCAGTCTTTCCAAATTTTCTCTAATTTATCTTCTGGATGTCCTTTTGCAACTGCCTGACTTATGAATTTAGGCTTCATTTTATCTAAGACATCTTTTTGTTTTTTTCCCATTGCTTTACGCAAAATATCTGCATCGCCTTTTGAAAAATCAGCCAACTTTTGAGATAAAAGCATTACTTGTTCCTGGTAAACGGTAATTCCATAAGTGTCTTTCAATAATTCTTCGCAGGCATCAATATCATAAACAATAGCTTCTTCGCCATTTTTTCTTCTAACAAAACTTGGAATATAAGCAATTGGTCCCGGACGATATAAAGCATTCATTGCAATTAAATCTCCGAAAACTGTTGGTTTTAATTCCTTCATATATTTCTGCATTCCAGCAGATTCATATTGAAAAATCCCAATCGTTTCGCCACGCTGAAAAAGCTCATACGTTTTCAAATCATCAATTGGAAAAGTATCAGGATCCAAAATAATTCCTGATCTGTATTTTACCAATTTTACGGTATCTTTTATCAAAGTTAGGGTTTTCAATCCCAAGAAATCCATCTTTAATAAACCAGCACTTTCAACTACAGAGTTATCAAATTGAGTAACATACAAATCCGAATCTTTCGCTGTTGCAATAGGCACAAAATTGGTAATATCGCTTGGAGTAATAATTACGCCGCAGGCATGAATTCCAGTATTTCTAAGGTTTCCTTCTAATATTTTCGCTTGTTGAATGGTTTCCCCAAGCAAATCATCGGCCTTAGAAATTGAAATTAGATCTTTAATTTTTTCGAAATCTTCAGGCCGAAGTACTTTTTTTATATCGGCTTCAGCATCTTTTAGAAATCTTGCCAAACTCCATTTTGAAGGAATTAAAGCGGGAATTAATTTGGCTATTTTATCAGCTTCAAAAAGCGGCAAATCCAATACACGTGCAGTATCTCGAATAGCCGATTTTGCGGCCATAGTTCCATACGTAATAATTTGTGCAACTTGTTTTGAACCGTATTTTTTAATTACATAATCTATTACGCGACTTCGCCCTTCATCATCAAAATCGATATCAATATCGGGTAACGATACGCGATCCGGATTTAGGAAACGCTCAAAAAGCAAATTATATAATAAAGGATCGATATTTGTAATTCCAAGACAATATGCCACTACAGAACCCGCTGCAGAACCCCGACCAGGGCCAACGGAAACGTCCATTTTTCGGGCTTCGGCGATAAAATCTTGTACAATTAAAAAGTAACCCGGATAACCCGAATTTTTTATTGTCAATAATTCAAAATCAATACGTTCTTGAATTTCTGGTGTAATTTCAGCATATCTTTTATTAGCACCAATAAAAGTAAGGTGCTTTAAGAAGGCATTTTCTCCTTGTTTTCCTTCATCATTGTCATCTTCAGAAACTAAAAATTCTTGTGGAATTTCAAATTTTGGCAATAAAACTTCACGAACCAAATCATAAATCTCGATTTTAGCTATAATTTCTGTGAGGTTCGCAATCGCCTCAGGCAAATCTGTAAAAAGCTTTTTCATTTCGTCACCAGACTTGAAATAATATTCTTGATTTGGCATTCCGTAACGATACCCACGACCTCGTCCTATTGGCGTAGATTGCTTTTCACCATCACGCACACAAAGCAAAATATCGTGCGCATTGGCATTATCTTTTTCTATGTAAAAGGTATTATTAGTTGCTACAATTTTGACATCATTCTTTCTTGCCAATGAAATTAATGAGGAATTTACTCGGTTTTCGTCCTCTTGATTATGACGCATTACCTCAATATATAAATCAGACCCAAATTGTTCTTTCCACCAAATCAATGCTTCTTCAGCTTGATTTTCGCCTAAGTTTAGAATTTTATTTGGAATTTCACCATATAAATTTCCCGACAAAACGATAAGATCCTCCTTATATATTTCTATTAATGCTTTGTCAATTCTAGGAACATAATAAAATCCTTCAGTATGAGCAATTGATGATAATTTTGCTAAATTATGATATCCTTTTTTATTTTTTGCGAGAAATACTATTTGATACCCATTGTCTTTTCGCGTTTTATCTTTATGGTTTTCACAAACAAAAAATTCACATCCAACAATCGGTTTCATTACTACTTCTGAAGCTTCTTCACCATTGGCAACAGCCGCAGCATTTTTAGATTCTGCCGCTTTATTATGGTATAAAATATCACGGACAAAATGAAAAGCTCCCATTAAATTGGCATGATCTGTAATGGCAACAGCAGGCATTTTGTTCTGAGATGCCGCTTTCACTAATGCTGCAACGCTAATAGTAGATTGTAAAACAGAAAACTGCGTGTGGTTATGCAAATGCACAAAATCAGTATCTAATAGGACTTGCTTGTTCTCTGAAAGAGTCGCTTTTGAGATAGGCTCAACATTTTGCTCGCCAAATTGCTGTTTGATTTTCTCGGAAGCTTCTTTAAGATTGATGTGTTTCAATCCTATAAGCTGAATTGGTACCGAATTATAATTTTGGAATTCTTGAAAATATTCTTGTTCTACTTGAAGTTCTTTATACGTAAATATTTCTGTACGAATTAATTCAAAAAAACATCGTGTGGTAGCTTCTACATCGGCAGTGGCGTTGTGCGCTTCTGCAAATGATTTGTTGAATAAATAACTATGTAATTCTGTGAGTGTTGGTAATTTGAATTTTCCCCCTCGCCCGCCCGGTAATTGCAATAAAGAAGCGGTTACCTCTGTACATGTATCTAAAACAGGCATAGAGCTCATTGGGCTTTCAATTCCCAAACGGTGGAATTCACAACCCATAATATTCACGTCAAATTTTAAATTCTGACCAACAATGAATTTTGATTTGCTTAAAGCAATATTGAATTTTTCTAAAACTTCTGATAATGAAATGCCATCGGCTTGAGCCAATTCTGTGGATATTCCGTGGATTCTTTCCGCATCATAAGGAATATTATATCCGTCAGGCTGAACTAAATAATCCTGATGTTCGATAATTTTTCCCATTTCATCGTGCAATTGCCAAGCGATTTGAACACAACGAGGCCAGTTTCCTATATCAGTAATTGGCGCATCCCAACGTTTTGGCAATCCAGTGGTTTCAGTATCGAATATTAAGTACATATTTATAAAAATTCAAATAAATAATCGACGTTTTCAAACTTTTTAAGTCTAAAAACTAGAAAATATCATTTGTAGTTGGAAATTTATCGAACTTCAAATTTAAGTTTTTTTGAAGTATAAATATTGAGAAGTTATCAACAAAAAAGAATTAACTCACTATTATATTTATAAAAAAAATGCCTCGCAATTGCAAGGCATTTTTTACATTTTTAGAAAATATTATTATTTCAAAGCTTCTACTTTTGCTTTCACTTCTTCTAATGAACCTTCAAAAACTTTAGTGTTTTCTGTCCCTTTTTCAGAAGTAGTTACCGTAGCTTTTGCTTTTCCATTGGTATTCGTTACCTCAACTTTTACTGTTTTGCTTGTCTCTTTTTCAACACAACATTCCATTTTTTCTTCAGACCCTAAGAATTTTCCGTTTGCATCATAATGAGCCAAACACATTTCTTTTTGCTCTGGAGAACATTTTAAACTGTCGCACATTGCAGCGCATTCGTCTTTAGTCATTTCAGCACATTTCCTCATATCGCATTTGCCTATCATAGTTCCTTCTGCAGATTCCATTTTTACTGTCGTCGCATTTGAAGTTTCGTGCGTTCCATTTCCTAAAATTGGCGCAATTACCAATCCTATCAAACAAGTCAATTTAATTAAAATATTCATTGAAGGTCCTGAAGTATCTTTGAAAGGGTCACCAACAGTATCTCCAGTAACTGCAGCTTTATGAGCATCAGAACCTTTGTAGGTCATTTCACCATTTATTTCTACTCCTGCTTCAAAAGATTTTTTAGCATTGTCCCAAGCACCACCTGCATTGTTTTGGAAAACAGCCCAAAGGACACCAGAAACCGTAACTCCAGCCATATAACCCCCTAACATTTCAGCAATTAATTGGTTGTTGTCTCCGTAAACTAATTTACCTAAAAGAACAATCGCGATTGGAAAACCAATAGTCAAAACTCCAGGTAACATCATTTCGCGTAAAGCGGCTTTAGTAGAAATGTCAACACATTTAGCATATTCAGGTTTACCAGTACCTTCCATAATTCCTGGAATTTCTCTAAACTGACGACGTACTTCATACACCATATCCATTGCAGCTTTACCAACTGAATTCATTGCTAATGCAGAGAAAACTACGGGTATCATTCCACCTACGAACAACATTGCCAAAACGGGTGCTTTGAAAATATTAATTCCGTCGATTCCTGTAAAAGTTACATAAGCGGCAAACAAGGCCAATGAAGTTAATGCTGCCGAAGCGATTGCAAAACCCTTTCCTGTTGCAGCTGTTGTGTTACCAACTGAATCCAAAATATCTGTTCTTGTACGAACTTCTTTAGGTAGTTCACTCATTTCAGCAATTCCACCAGCGTTATCAGAAATAGGTCCGAACGCATCGATTGCCAACTGCATCGCTGTTGTTGCCATCATTGCAGAAGCGGCTAAAGCCACACCATAGAATCCTGCTAATGCATAAGAAGTCCAGATTGCTGCTGCAAATAAAAGTACGGTTGGGAATGTAGAAATCATTCCTGTTGCCAAACCTGCAATTACATTTGTTCCTGCTCCTGTTGATGATTTTTGTACAATTGCCATAACTGGTTTTGTACCTAATCCTGTGTAATATTCTGTTACAGATGAAATAGTAGCTCCAACAACTAATCCTACGATTGTTGCATAGAAAACTCTCATTGAAGAAATATCTTTGATTCCTTCTCCGAAGAAACTCATTTTCATAGTTTCAGGCAACATGTATTTTACTAATACAAGACAAGCAACCGCAGTTAATGCAATAGAAATCCAGTTTCCAATGTTTAATGCTTTTTGAACTTGTGC
>SHWW01000041.1 GCA_009693635.1 Flavobacteriaceae bacterium | reverse complement strand
ATTCATTTATGCAAAAGAAAAATATGATGCAATTCACCAAGAATTAAAATCCAATGAAGTTGAACTAAAAGATAAAAAGAGGGTTGTTGAAATCTATGAAAGCGTTTTAATGAAGCTAGAATCTATTGGATATCAATATAATGCATCGGATATCGAGGGTAAACGAAGAATAATTGGTTCGATATTTCCAAAAAAATTCCAATTCGAAAATAAAAAAGTTCGAACCGCAGATTTGAATCCGTTATTTATAAAAATATCCAGTATTAACAACCTTTCGCAGAGGACAAAAAAAAGGACAAATTCAAAAAAAATGAATTTGTCCGGGATTGTGGGCGATGAGGGGTTCGAACCCCCGACCCCCTCGGTGTAAACGAGGTGCTCTGAACCAGCTGAGCTAATCGCCCTTTATTAGGTGTGCAAATATAAACCTCTTTTCGGTATTTGCAAACTATTTTTTAAATAATTATAAAATTTCTGCTACAACGAATGTGCTTCCTCCGATGTAAATGAAATCAGTACTTGTAGCATTTTGGATGGCATATTTATAAGCTTCTGAAACTGATTTATATGCTTTTCCGTGTAATCCAAATTTCGATGCTTTTTGGGATAAAATGGTAGCGTCTAATCCTCTAGGAATATTAGGTTTGCAAAAATAATAAATAGCGTTTTTAGGAAATAATGGCAGGATTTCGTGTAAATCTTTGTCATTTACCACTCCAACAACGAAATGCAAAGTGCCAAATTGCTCGGTTTTTAACTGATTTAGTACAATTTCTAATCCATGTTTGTTGTGCGCTGTATCGCAAATGACTTTTGGGGCACTATACAATTGCTGCCATCTTCCTTGAAGTCCTGTATTATTTACAACGTTCAAAAAACCAGCTTTTATAGTTGCTTCTGAAACCTCAAATTCATTTTGCGAATTCAAAATTCTAAGGGCTTGTAGTGCTGTTTTCTTATTTGAAATTTGGTAAGCACCAATTAAATCGGATGGAAAATTTTCAGAAATTAAATCCGAAGCAAAGTAAATTTCAGATTGCATTTCATTTGCTTTAGCTAAAAAA
The DNA here is from genome assembly GCA_009693635.1 of Flavobacteriaceae bacterium. GTDB lineage: Bacteria > Bacteroidota > Bacteroidia > Flavobacteriales > Flavobacteriaceae > Flavobacterium. The sequence continues at coordinate 18,251 of SHWW01000041.1, read as the reverse complement.
ACAGGCTTCGTTTCTGAAGTATATTCACCTATAATTACGGGAATATTCTGTTTTATAATTCCTGCTTTTTCTCTAGCAATAGATTCAAAAGTAGTGCCTAAAAACTGCGTATGGTCTTTCCCAATATTCGTAATAACCGAAAGTAAGGGCGTGATAATATTTGTAGAATCTAATCTTCCGCCCATTCCAACTTCAATAATAGCAATGTCAATTTTTTCTTTTTTAAAATAATCAAATGCCAATCCAACGGTCATTTCAAAAAAACTCAAGTCATTGGTCTCGAAGAAATTTTTATGTTTTGCTATAAATTCGCACACAAAATCTTCCGTAATTTCTTTACCATTAATTTTGATGCGTTCCCGAAAATCTTTTAAATGTGGTGAAGTATATAAACCCACTTTGTAGCCTGCTTCTTGCAAAACAGAAGCCAACAAATGAGAAGTTGAACCTTTGCCATTGGTTCCTGCAACGTGAATGAATTTTAAATTTTCCTCAGGATTTCCAAGGTATTTCGTGAGTAATATGGTATTCGTTAAATCTTCTTTATAAGCAATTGCACCTTGAAGTTGATACAAAGGAAGTTGATTAAACATCCAATTTACAGTTTCTTGATAGTTCATTATTATTTGGAATATTGGGGCTGATTTAAAGTAATAAAGTTATTGTGTAAGTTTAAAATTGTAAATTATTTTACCCACTTGTGTTTCTGCAGCCGTAGCGTCTGATTGCCATTTTGTATTCATAGCTGCTGTTTTTGCTTGATCCAATAAGCATTTTGCTGAATTTGTTGTCCCTCGAACTCCTGGATTTGCATTGGTTACTTTCCCAGATTTATCGACAGAAATTTGAACAACAACAACTCCTTCTTCGTTGCAAATATAATTGGGTTGTGGTTTATTAAGTGCTTTTCTATTGCCCAGTTGGTAGTTTCCATTTCCGTTGCCAGATCCGCTTCCGCTGCCATTTCCATAGCCACTTCCTGTTCCCAAGCCTTGTCCTGAAACATTTCCTCCTCCAGAACCAGTCCCAGAACCTACGCCACCATTGTACACTTTTGAATTGGCATCACCATTAGATTTTCCTTTATTTCCTGATTTTTTATCGTTACCGTCACCTTCTTTATTTGATCCATCTAATAAATTTGATAACGCATCAGAAGTAGATTTTGAGGGCTTTGGGATTGGTTTTACAACAGGTTTTTCATCTTTTTTCTTTTCAGTTTTTGGATCTGGTTTTTTTACTTCAGCTACAGCTGGAGATTCGTCATTTTCTGAAACTATTATATCCTTTTTTTCGATTGGAGTATCTTCAGCTTTATCAGGATCTGCCGTTACGACTTTTTTGGAATCAAAATTATCCCCCGATCCAAAATCACTATCTCCAAAATTAACCGAAATTTCTCCACCTCCGCCTCCACCATCAAGTATTGGCAATGGTAAATTATCGCTAAATTTTAGATAAAAAAACATTAAAAATAGCAATACAAAACTAATGGTAGTAATGAGTATTGATTTTTTTTCTTGTTGGGTTTCAAATACTTTCATAAAATAAAAATGATATTATAAAGATACTACATTAGTGACAACGAAAAGAATGACATAAAATTGTTTTTACACCAATTGCTTTAAAGCTATCTCAAAAGCAGTAGCACTAATATTTGTTTTAGAATTATTCAATGCATGTGCTTTTACAAGAGCGTTTTTGATGGTTTCAGAAGCGTCATTAAAAATAGCTTCATCGGTCATTTGTATTTTTTTCTCCATAAAATAAGCAAAAACTCTTGCCATTCCACAGTTAGAAATAAAGTCTGGAATTAAGCTGATTTTTTGATCTACATTTTCCATTATAGGACCAAAGAAAATTTCTTTATCGGCAAAAGGAACATTAGCACCACATGAAATCACCTCTAATCCCGAAGTAATCATGCTATCAATTTGACTATGTGATACTAATCTTGATGCCGCACAAGGAGTGAAAATTTCTGCTCCAATAGTCCAAATTTTATTATTTATTTCCTCAAAAGGAATCATTTTATCAGAAACTAATTTGTTTCCTTCTTTATTCAAAAATAAGGTCTTAATTTCTTCAAATGTAAATCCGTTTTCATTGATAAGACCGCCCTCTCTATCGATAATCCCGATTACTTTTGCGCCCATTTTTGCCAAATAAAAAGCAGCTGCAGAACCTACATTTCCAAACCCTTGAACAATCGCTTTTTTACCTTTTACATCACCTCCATAAATGACGTAAAAATGACGAACTGCTTCTGCAACGCCATAACCTGTAATCATATCCGCAACAGTATATTTTCGAGAAACATCTGGCGAAAAAACTGGGTTTTCAATCACTTTTACTACTCCTTGTCTTAATTGCCCAATTCTATTGATTTTATCAGCTTCTGTTGGTTTAAAATGACCATTAAAAACCCCTTCTTGAGGATGCCAAACCCCGCATTCTTCAGTCATAGGGATCACTTCATGAATTTCATCCACATTTAAATCGCCTCCTGTTCCATAATAACTTTTTAATAATGGTGAAACTGCTTTGTACCATCGCTGTAAAACTTCTTTTTTTCTTGGGTCATTAGGATCAAAATTAATTCCCGATTTAGCACCGCCAATTGCTGGTCCTGAAACCGAAAATTTCACTTCCATAGTTTTAGCTAAAGATAAAACTTCGTTCATATCTAAACCTTTTCTCATTCTTGTTCCACCACCAGCAGCACCACCTCGCAATGAATTAATTACTGTCCAACCTTCAGCTTCCGTTTCTTGATCTTTCCAGTTAAAAATAATTTCAGGGTCTTTATTTTCGAATTTTTTAAGTAAATCTTTCATTAATTTTTTTCGTTTTTTAGTATTGCAAATATAGGTAACTTTAATTTTTAAATTATTTTTTTGTGTCGTATATTTTTCCCGAGCTATGGTCTTTGGAAGCCCCGGTTACACTGCTTAATGTGTTAATTTCATTTCTCAATTTTAAAACCCCAAGGAATCCAAATATCAACGCTTCTTTGAATTCAATAATTTTATTTTCAGGAATTAATAGTGAAGTTTCCTTCAAAAAATATTCGATTCTACTGATTAAATAATCATTATATGCACCGCCACCTGTAATCAATAATTTGATTTTTTTATATGGCAATAACAATCCTATTTGATAAGCAATATGTTCTGTAAAGGTTGCTAATTTATCTTCAATTGAAATTTCAAAAATTTCGATTAGTGGCAAAACAATTTCTTTTACAAACTCAAATCCTAACGATTTTGGATGTGCTAATTTGTAAAAATTCAATTCATTTAATTCGTTCAATAGTTCAGAATTTATATTTCCGGTACTAGAAATTGTTCCTTTATCATCATACTCTAGTCCCAATTTATTGGCATAAAAATTCAATACGGTATTTACAGGAGAAATATCAAATGCAATTCGGTTTCCATTTTCTTCAAAAGAAACATTTGAAAAACCACCTAAATTCAAACAATAATCTACTTTTGGAAATAAAAGTCGGTCGCCAATTGGTACTAAAGGAGCACCCTGACCGCCCAATTCAACATCTTGAACTCTAAAATCACAAACTACTTTTTGGTTACAAATTGTAGCAATTTCTGGTAAATTTCCTATTTGTAGTGTGAAACCATTTTTTGGTTGATGTAAAATGGTATGTCCGTGAGAACAAACGGCATCAATAAATTCAAGTTTGTATTTAGAAATAAATTTAGAAATAGTATTTCCTAGTAATAAGGTATACTCTTTATTTAATTGGTCTAATTCTGATTCTGAAAATCCTACAGCAATTTTTAATTGGTTTATCCATTCTTGGCTGTAGCGAATAGTTTGAGATTCAAGGATTTGGAATTTCCATTTTCCATTAATTATTTCAAAATTAAGGTGCGCTAAATCAATTCCGTCTAGCGAAGTGCCCGACATTACACCAATTATGTTGTATTTTTCTTGATTCATCGGCTAAAATTAATAAATCATTTTGAGAATTTGATAATTTAGAAGTATATTTGTTTGCATTTTTTATATTAATCACAATTATTATTCCCTATTATGGATTTTAAACTTACAGAAGAGCATTTAATGATTCAACAAGCAGCGAGAGATTTTGCTAAAATGGAATTGTTGCCAGGTGTAATTGAAAGAGATGAACATTCAAAATTTCCAACTGAACAAGTGAAGATGATGGCTGAACTTGGATTTATGGGAATGATGGTTGACCCAAAATATGGAGGTTCTGGTTTAGATAGTGTTTCCTATATTCTTGCAATCACTGAAATTGCCAAAATTGATGCTTCTGCTGCGGTAATTATGTCGGTTAACAATTCATTGGTTTGTGCAGGAATGGAAAAATATTGTAATGAAGATCAAAAACAAAAATACCTAGTTCCACTTGCAAAAGGGGAGGTTATTGGTGCTTTTTGTTTGTCGGAACCTGAAGCTGGTTCTGACGCTACTTCTCAAAAAACAACCGCAATTGACAAAGGAGATCACTATTTATTAAATGGTACAAAAAACTGGATTACCAATGGGAATTCGGCTTCTACCTATATAATTATTGCTCAAACCGATATCGAAAAAGGCCACAAAGGAATCAATGCTTTTATAGTAGAGAAAAGTTCGGCTGGTTTTGAAATTGGACCAAAAGAAAAGAAAATGGGAATTAGAGGTTCTGATACGCATTCCCTAATGTTTACCGATGTAAAAGTACCTAAGGAAAATAGAATTGGAGCTGAAGGTTTTGGATTCAATTTTGCAATGGCGGTTTTAAACGGTGGTAGAATTGGTATTGCTTCACAAGCGTTAGGAATAGCAAAAGGCGCATTCGAATTGGCTTTAAAATATTCGCAAGAGCGTAAAGCTTTTGGTAAAGAAATTTTCAAACACCAAGCAATTGCATTCAAATTAGTAGATATGGCAACACAAATTTCAGCAGCAGAAATGTTAGTTTTCAAAGCAGCTTACGAAAAAGATGCGGGCGAAGACATTTCTCAATCTGGGGCAATGGCAAAATTATTTGCTTCTCAAACCGCAATGGACACTACAATTGAAGCCGTTCAAATTCATGGAGGTAACGGATATGTTGCAGAATACCACGTAGAAAGAATGATGCGCGATGCTAAAATAACTCAAATTTATGAGGGAACTTCAGAAATTCTTCGTATTGTAATTTCAAGAACTTTAATCACATAATTTAATTATTTATAAATAAAAAAAAGTCCTTAACGAATTGCTATAGGACTTTTATATTTTAGATAAATAAAAAATTTAATCTATAATTATTTTCTTAGTAAGGCAATCTCCTTGACTTCTTATCGAAATTAAATAAACGCCTTTCATAGTGTCATTTAAAGTCACTATTTGATTTAATTCACTATTGTTTACATATTCTTTTTCAAATATTACTCGTCCAGTAGTATCGTAAATTACAATTGAATAATCATTCAAAACCGATTTTAATTGGATGTCAAAAATTCCTTTATTTGGATTTGGAACAATAGAAAAATTATTTACAAAAAAGGTATTCGTGCTCAACACATTGGTTAAAAACTGGCTTGATATAGCATTGTAATAGGCAAGCATTCTTGTAGCTTGACCCTCAGTAAACATATACATACAAGCATCATTTGTATAATCCATGTAATTCATAGTTAGTGTATTTTCATTGCATTGTATTGTTGCCCCTGCTGCTGGACATCCTCCAACTGCGTTGTTTGAAGGTGGCGTATCACACACTTTATCTCCTTGAGTTGCACAGTTTGTGTTTGTGCAGCTTGTAAATGTATGATTTAAATTAAAAAAATGTCCAAGTTCGTGAGTCAACGTTCTACCTAAATTATAAGGAGTTCTAGGCACATAACCCGGACAACCAGCGCCTTTTCCAAAAGCACTTAGTGCAATGACCACGGTTTGTCCATTGCTTGGAGAACCTCCCAAAGGGGAATAACCTAAAATGTTTTGTCCCGCATTTCTGCAAACTAAGTTCATATATCCGCTCCAATTTCCGTCTGAATCAGCACTTCCTAAAAAATTAGTACCAAAGGTTACTGCTAAATCTCCATCAACAAGATTTGATCCGGCAGGATGATTTCTATTTGCCAATACAAATCGCACATCCATATTTCCGGTATTTACTCCTGGATAGTTACTTCTAGCGCCTGACCATTGAGAAATATCAAGGTTAAGACCATTATAATCTAAATTTAGAATGTCTATTTGGGTTTGTGCTAATGCTCTCAAGCATGATGTTGGCGCAGTTGCAGCAGGGAAATGTACTGCAACCGGAATTATAATTGTAGCATTTGGGCTAGCTAATCTGTTGGTGTTGTTTTCTAATTTTGCCAATTCAATTTCAAACTTTGCTTGAAGGTTTAAGTAGTTTTGTCTTGCAATTGGATCGTTCATAATGCGTTCCATATTTTGTTCCATTCCACAAGTTCTTTGTTGAGAATAGCCTAATTGAACAAATAATAACGCGATTAGTAATTTTAGTTTCATAATGTTAATTTTACATCACAAATATAATCATTCTAATACAAAAATAACTTTATCTTAATTAATTAATTAAAGCAATGCTTCTTTCTATATCCTTAACGCCAATAAATTATCATAAAAAAAGTCCTAAAACAATCTGTTTTAGGACTTTTTCCTTCAATAAACTTTCGTTTTTATTTCGCCAATGTCATTTCATCGACAATATGTTTTGCACCTGAGTATTTTTCAATAACCCATAATACATAACGAATATCTACATTAATAGTACGTTGTAATTTTGGATCAAAAATAACATCACCAGCCATCGCTTCAATGTTTCCATCAAATGCCAATCCGATTAATTCTCCTTTTCCATTCAAAACTGGGGAACCAGAATTTCCTCCAGTAATATCATTGTCAGTTAAGAAATTTAAATGAAGCGAACCGTCTTTATCAGCAAAACGTCCATAATCTTTATTTTTGTTTAACTCTATAATACGATCAGGCAAATCAAATTCTTCATCCCCTTTTTTGAATTTTTTAACCTGACCATCTAACGTAGTATAGTTATTGATTTTTGCATCGTTTCTCTTATCTTCAGGTAAAGAAAGAACTTTACCATAAGTTAAACGCAAAGTAGAATTGGCATCTGGATATTTAATAGTACCAATTTTTGACTCTCTTAAACCTTCCACTAATAAACGAAAAGCTGCTCCATAATCATTTTGTGCTTTTGCAATTACATCTGATTTAGCATTCATATGCCCAACTAAATCATTAGAAATTATATATAAAGGATCACTTGCCAAAAAAGCATCACTTGGATAATCTAAAAATGCTTTTACTTTATCTAATGAGGTTAATACACTCATTTCAAAAGCAGCATTTACAAATTTAGAATAGTCGTAGTTATTGTCTTTTCCAATTTTTTCAACCAATGGAGCAATTCCATATCCAATTGATTTGGTAGCATACAATTTCAATTGCGCTGTCAACAAATCTTTTTCTGCAGGAACGTGTAAATCCTTGAAAAAACCATCAGCCATTTCTATTATTCTAGGAGCGAATGCAGCACGTTTTGTAGCATCTGCTTTAACATAGGCATCAAGTTGCCTTCCTAAGGTTCGGCCAATTGCTCCATATGCAGAAGTTCTCATTAATTGTTGAAGGTAATTATCGTGACGAGATTTTTCATTCGTCATAGCATAATAGGCATTTATTGTAGCTACCACATTACCATATTTTGCTTTGTTGGCTGCTTTATTTGCCCAATTGTTAAATTTAGATTCTTGAGCTGCTTTTGATTTTGAAGTTTGAAATTTGCTTAAAGCATCTATCATCCCTTGACGGTTTTTCCAATAATTTGCTGTTGAAGCAAATTTCGAAGCGTATACCAATCGAAGTGCATCACTTTGATTCATGTATTTCTTCATGTTGTCCATACCCGTTTTTGCGCCTTCAACCCAAGCTGGATAAGCAAACTTCACGTTTTGCTCAATTCCGCCTGCTGGCATCCAACGATTAGTTCTTCCTGGGTAACCTAATATCATAGCGAAATCACCTTCTTTTACACCGTTTAAATTTACAGGTAAATAATGTTTTGGATTCAATGGGACATTATTCGTTGAATAATCGGCTGGATTTCCATCTTTATCAGTATAAATTCTAAACATAGAAAAATCTGCGGTATGACGTGGCCATTCCCAGTTATCTGTATCGCCACCAAATTTCCCTAAACTTTCAGGTGGTGTTCCTACCAAACGGACATCTTTAAAGTCTTGATAAACGAAATAATAAAATTCATTTCCTTGAAAAAACGGACGAACAGAAACAGTATATTTTCCACCTTCGTTGTTTTCTTTTTCAATTAAAGCAATTTCTTGGTTGATTGCTTTTTCGCGTTCAGCCTCTGTCATTTTATCGTTTACTTTTGCCAAAATACGTTTTGAGCAATCGTCCATACGCACAAAAAATCGAACATATAAACTTGATGGTTTCATTTCGGCAGCTTTATTTGGCGCCCAATAACCATCTTTCAAATAGTTTTTGTCGGCAGTAGATAATTCAGCAATCGCATCATATCCACAGTGGTGGTTCGTTAATACCAATCCGTCTTTCGAAATTACTTCCGCCGTACAACCGCCATTAAACTGAACAATTGCATCTTTTAAACTGTGATTGTTAATGCTGTAAATTTCTTCAGCGGTCAATTGCAATCCCGTTTTTTGCATATCTCGGTGATTCAAACGTTCAATGAACATCAAAAACCACATTCCTTCATCCGCCTTAACGCTTGCAGGAATAAGCATAATCCCTAACAATAAGGATAAAATAATTTTTTTCATAGTGTTTTTTTAGTTCTGCGAATATAATTCTTTTTCACAATTCGATTGGTATGCCAAGTATAAAAAGTAATAATTTTAACAATAATTTAGTAGCTTTCAATTTGTTAACTTTTTTTGTAAAAACATATAACCTTATGATAAAATTAAAAGCACAATAAATTAACATTACAGTGAGAATTTTGTTAAAACTAAAAATGAAAACTAAAAGGAAAATTCCATTAGTAGTAATAAGCGATGTGCACCTTGGAACATATGGTTGTCACGCCAAGGAATTGCTTCAATATTTAAAATCAATTCTACCCAAAACGTTGGTTTTAAACGGAGATATTATAGATATGTGGAATTTTTCAAAAAGCTATTTTCCAGCTTCTCACATGAATGTTATGCGGTATATTATTAAAATGTCCACAAATGGAACCCGAGTAATTTACATTACTGGAAATCACGACGAAGTTTTGCGTAAATATTCCGATTTAATTTTAGGAAATTTTGAATTGGTTGACAAGCTAATTTTGGATTTAGACGGTAAAAAAGCTTGGATTTTCCATGGTGATGTTTTTGATTCTTCTACGCAAGGTTATGCCAAAATAATAGCAAAAATTGGCGGTAAAGGATATGATTTACTGATATTAATAAATAGTTTCTTGAATTGGATAATGGTATTATTGGGTAAAGAAAAGCGGAGTTTTTCTAAGAAAGTGAAAGACAGCGTTAAAAAAGCAGTTTCGTTTATTACCAATTTTGAAACTACTGCAGCTGAAATTGCTATCGATAAAAAATATGCTTATGTAGTTTGCGGACACATTCACAAACCACAAATGAAAGTTGTTAAAAACGAAAAAGGCTCGGTAACATATTTGAATAGTGGCGATTGGGTTGAAAATTTGACAGCTTTGGAATATAAAAAGTCTAAATGGAGTATTTATGAATATAAAAAGGAACATTATAACACTTTGGAATTTAAAGATGAAGCGATTGTAGAAAATTATATGACAAAAATATTATCCTAATAATACTTTTCTATGAAAATATTTTACGCAATTCAAGCAACGGGAAACGGACATATTAGTAGAGCTGTTCAGTTGTATCCGTATTTAAAAAAGTTTGGAACGGTTGATTTTTTTATGAGTGGCAATAATGCGAGTTTGAATGTTGATATTCCAATTAAATATAAAAGCAAAGGATGTAGTTTGCATTACACCAAATGCGGGGGATTGGATTATTGGAAAATTGCTAAAAACATCAATCCTGTGAAAATGTACCGCGATGCAAAAGTGCTTCCTTTATCAGATTACGATATGGTAATTAATGATTTTGATTCCGTTACTGCATTGGCATCAAAGCTTCAAAAAGTGAAATCGGTGCAATTTGGACATCAAGCCAGTTTTAAATCAAAGTTGACACCTCGCTCTGAAAACAATAATTTAATGGGGGAGTTGGTTTTGCAAAAATATGCTCCAGCAACAAAATATTTAGGGCTTCATTTTAAAGAATATGATACGTTTATTCATCCTCCAATTATTAAAGATGACATTATAAATGCTACTCCTAAAGACTTAAATCATATTTCTGTTTACTTGCCTTCCTTTGACAAAGAGTGTTTGCAAACTGCATTTAGTAAAGTGGGTGATGTTCAATTTCATTGGTTTTTGAATGATGTTAGGAATCCCTATACCATTGGAAATATTACTTATTTTCCGGTGAACCAAAAACTTTTCAATGAAAGTTTGATAAATTGCCACGGAATAATTACTGGGGGTGGATTTGAAACTCCTGCCGAGGCATTGTATTTGAATAAAAAGGTCCTAAGTATTCCAATTCAAAAGCATTATGAACAAGAATGTAATGCTGCTGCATTAAAATTATTAGGCGTTCCAGTGCTTAGCAAAGTGGGAGATTATTTTCATGTTGAAATCGAAAATTGGCTGAATGGTAAAATTGAATATCCAAAAATTGAAGCTAATGATATTCCAAAAACATTACAATATTTGTTTGACACATATAATGATTGAAAGCAGTCACAAAAAAGACAGCAATTGACAGCTTTAAATTTTATATAAGAGATTATTCTATAAATTATGACTGTTTTCTGGAAGGTCATCTTCCATATTAAGCATGTTCCAAAGTTTGTCTTTCAACTCCGAAAGCCCTTGTTGCGCAACGGATGAAATGAACATATAAGGAGTTCCTGCGAAATCTTTATCTAGCTGGGTTTTTAATTCTGCCCTGAGTTCGTCATCCAGCATGTCACATTTTGAAATCACAACAATGCGTTCTTTATCCAACATTTCAGGGTTGTATTTTGTTAATTCATTTACCAAAATATCGTATTCGTCTTTGATATTTGGGGTGTCAACGGGAACTAAAAACAGCAACGTGGAATTTCTTTCGATGTGTCGTAAAAAGTAATGACCAAGGCCTTTTCCTTCGGCAGCACCTTCAATAATACCAGGAATGTCTGCAATTACAAACGATTGAAAATCACGATATGCCACAATTCCAAGATTTGGTTTTAAGGTTGTAAACGGATAATCGGCAATTTTTGGTTTCGCAGAAGTCAACACAGAAAGCAAAGTCGATTTCCCAGCATTTGGAAAACCTACTAATCCAACATCGGCAAGGACTTTCAATTCCAAAATCATATCCACTTCTGAGGAAGGTAAGCCAGGTTGAGAATATCTTGGCGTTTGATTGGTTGAGCTTCTAAAGTGCCAGTTTCCTAAACCACCTTTTCCACCAAGAGCAATAATTCTGCGCTCTCCATGCTCAGTAATTTCGAATAAAATTTCATTGGTTTCTTTGTCGCGAACTACTGTTCCTAAAGGTACTTCTATGAATTTATCATCGCCATCGGCACCGGTACTTCTATCACCACCACCATCACCACCATGACCTGCTTTTACGTGTCTTGCAAATTTTAGATGGAATAATGTCCAAAGACTTTTGTTTCCAACAAGATATACGTGTCCACCGCGACCACCATCACCACCATCAGGACCACCTTTTTCAATAAATTTTTCTCTGTGTAAATGCGTTGAACCTTTTCCGCCTTTTCCAGAGGAAACATATATTTTTACGTAATCTACGAAATTTCCTTCAGTCATTATTTTTAGTATTCAGTGTTCAGTGTTCCGTTTTTAGTATTCAGTTATTTACTGAACACTAATAACTGCAAACTGTGCACTATTATTTTAAGGTTTTCACCATTACTTTATCAATCCTCACACCATCCATATCGATTACTTCAAGCTCATATTTTTGCCAAATCAGTTTTTCTCCTTGCTTTGGAATTCTTGATAATTCGGTCATTATTAAACCACTTACTGTGGTAACTTCGTAGTCATTTATCAATTCGTCTAATTCAAAATAAGTTAGAAAATCGTGTAAAGAATAATGCCCATCAACAAGCCAAGTTCCATCTTCTCTTTCAATTAATTGATAATCATCATTATTGAAATCGGCTGCATCGCCAACAAGCGCCTCTAAAATATCATTCAATGTAATAACCCCTTGAAAAATTCCGTATTCATCTGATACGAAAGCATAATGAACCCCGCTTTTTTTGAAATTTTCTAAAGCTTTATAAGCCGATGTTTGTTCCATAATGAAAGGCGCATCGGTCATTATTTTTTCTAAATTAAAAGCTTTATTATCTATATTTGAAAATATATTTTTCAGATTTACAACTCCTACAATGTCGTCATAATTTTCGCCATAAACTGGATATACAGAATGTAATTCCTTTAGCATAAATTCTTTAACCTGCTCTTTATTAGATCCTAATGGCAAAAAAACAACAGATTGACGGTGTGTCATTAACGAATTTACTTTTCGGTCGCCAATGTGAAAAACACGTTCCACAATGTCTTGCTCAATTTCTTGAACTTCTCCGCCTTCGGTTCCCTCTTTTATGATTGCTTTGATTTCTTCCTCCGTAATTTTTCCGTCGGCAGAAGGCTTAATCATTAATATTTTTAATAAAAATTCCGTAGAAATTGTAAGCAACCAAATAAATGGCGCTGTAGCAATTGAAATCATTTTCATAGGAATAGCAACTGCTTTAGCGATGGCTTCAGGATGATTTAATCCAATTCTTTTAGGTAATAATTCACCTAGTACTAAGGAAAAAAATGTCAGTACAACAACAACAATTCCTAAAGAAATTGAATTGGAATAGGGTTTTAATAGGTCAAATCCAGTAATGAAAAACCGAACATCGTCTGTGATTTTTGCGCCACTAAAAATACCCGTCAAAATACCAATTAAAGTAATTCCAATTTGAACTGTTGAAAGAAATTTGTTAGGAGAATTGGCTAAATCAAGTGCTGCTTGTGCGCTTTGATTTCCTTTTTTTGCAGCACTTTCTAATCGGTTTTTTCTTGCCGAAATCAAAGCAATTTCTGACATTGAAAAAATACCGTTAAGTAAAATTAAAAAAAGTATAATTAGTATTTCCAATCTGTATTTATTTGGTTTTTAATTTCTGTAAATAATTTACAAATGTTCAATTACTGTGCTCAATCGTTGGGTAATTTCTTGAATAGAACCTATTCCATTTAAAGTATAAAACTTGTTTTGAGTAATGTAAAATTCGATTAAAGGAGCTGTTTTTTCATTGTATTCTTGGTACCGATTTCTAATTTTTTCTTCGTCTTGATCGTCAACTCTTCCACTTGTTTTGCCTCTTTCTAACAAACGTTGAATTAGAATTTCATCATCTGCTTCCAATGCAATTGTAGCGGTAACTTCCCAGTTTTTTGTTGCTAAAAATGCATCCAATTCTTTCGCTTGTGCCAAGGTTCTTGGAAATCCATCAAATAAAAATCCTTTTGTGTTTGGATTTTTTTCTACAGTATCTTGCAACATTTTAATGGTAACTTCGTCAGGAACTAAATCCCCATTATCCATATAGCTTTTCGCTAATTTGCCTAAATCCGTATTATTCTGAATATTGAATCTAAAAATATCTCCCGTTGAAAGATGTGTTAAATTGTATTTTTCTTTTAAAAATTCTGCTTGAGTGCCTTTTCCGGCACCGGGCTTTCCAAATAAAACAATGTTAATCATGATGTAAATGTTTGTTGCTTGTCCCGCCTAAGCGGATTGTAGTTAATTTATTCTTTTAATTGGTATACTTCGGGTAAATTTCTTCCTAATCCATCATAATCTAAACCAAATCCAACAATGAATTTATTTGGAATTCGGATACCGATATAATCTAATTTTAGGTCTTTTTTAAAGGCTTCTGGTTTGAAAAATAATGTCGCTATTTTCAGATGTTTTACATTTTGTTTTTTGAACAAATCTTTCAATTCAGCAACAGTATTTCCTGTATCAACTATGTCTTCAATAACAATTACGGTTTTTCCTGATAAGTCTTGGTTCAAACCTATTAATTGTTTTACTTCTTTTGTTGAGGCAGTCCCTTTATAAGATGCTAATTTTATAAAACTCACTTCACAAGGTTTTTTATAGTGTTTCATAAAATCCGATACTACCATAAATGATCCATTTAAAACGCCAATAAATACTGGAATTTCATCAGCAAAATCTGCTTCTACTTGAGATGCAATTTTTGCAATTGCAAAATCTATTTCCTCTGCTGAAATAAAGGGAACAAATTGTTTGTCGTGAAGTTTTATCATTTTTTAAGGTTTTAAAATAATCAACAAATATACTAAATTCGAATTTGACATGAAGCAAACCTCATTCTTATTTTAAGTCTTTACTAAGGAAACAAAATATTTATTTAAAATTAAAAGTCAATTTTAAATAAATATTAAAATTATATTAAACTTTTCACTATTTTTATAGTCTAAATAGTTACAATTCAATTATTATGGCATCATTAAACCCAAGCACAACTGTTTTAGGAATAAAGAATGCAAAGCATCTATTAAGGAGAGCTAGTTTTGTTTATACTAAAACGTTAATTGATCAATATGCGACATTAACACCAAATCAAGCAATAAATTTACTATTAACTACTAATGCTCGTGTAGTAGATTTACCTTATGATCCTCTTCCAGTTGCTACTCCCGACGGATTTTGGACAGAATCTACAGCATTGGCTACTAGTTTTCAAGGCCAATTCCGGAAAAATATAATGGTTGGTGGTTGGTGGTGGTATAATGCTATAAACAGCCCGAATTTAAAATACAAAATGTCTCATTTTTTGTCAACCTGTTTTACTGTTGAATCTACTGGGTCTGGTTCGGCAACTGAATTTTACGACTATATACGGTTATTATTGTTTTATTCTTATGGCAATTATAAAACCTTAGCAAAAAAAATGACACTTAACAATTCGATGTTAACGTATTTAAATAATACATCGAATTCTAAAACAGCTCCAAACGAAAATTATGCACGGGAATTTTTTGAATTATTTACTATTGGAAAAGGACCGCAAATTGGGAATGGAAATTACACCAATTATACAGAAGCCGATATTGTACAAGCTGCTCGAGTTTTAACGGGATTTAGACGTGTAGCTGCCCGAAATGTAATTGATTCTGAAACACAGCTTCCTAAAGGATACAATCTTTTTTCTCAACATCATACAAGTCCAAAGACGTTTAGTAGCGCATTCAACAATACTGTAATTACTGCAGCCACTACTGATGTTGGGATGGATGCCGAATTAAATAATTTTGTAAACATGGTTTTTAACCAACAAGCAACTGCAAAAAATATTTGCAGAAAACTATATATTTATTTTGTGAAAGGAACTATAACTTCTGAAGTTGAAACAGATATAATTACGCCTTTAGCGCAAGATTTTTTCAGTAATGGTTATGAAATTGCACCAATAATCAGAAAATTATTAGAGAGTCAGCATTTTTATGATTTGGATGACTCAGATGCAACAAACGAAACTATTGGAGGGATAATAAAATCGCCTTTGCAGCAAATTTCAGAAGTTTGTACCTATTTACAAGCTACGATTTCAAATCCAAATACAGATCCATACAATTACTATTATAAATTTTGGAATCTTTTTGCCTATAATAGTTTCCTTACTGGTTCCAATATGATTTTATTTGATCCAGAAAATGTCGCAGGTCACCCAGCTTATTATCAGGCTCCCGATTTTGATAAAAGTTGGATATCCGCTTCTACTCTAATCGCCAGATATCGTCTGGGCGAATCGTTATTAGATGGCAATAATAGAATTAGTGGAAACGCAACAATTATTACTAAAATTAATATTTCAACAGTTATAAGAACTACTAATATTATTTCTGTTGCTAATGATCCTTATATTTTAACATCTGAATTGTGCAATGCTTTATTTGCACAAAATCCAGATACAAATAGGGTAAATCATTTCATGAATTCGTTTTTATTACAAGGGCTTGCTACTTTTTACTGGACAAATGCATGGGATGATTTTATAGCCACCGGAGTTAATGCTGTGGTAGAAACAAGATTAAAATTATTGGTAACAAATATATTGAGAGCGCCAGAATCTCAAATGTTTTAACACGATTTAAATATGAAAAGAAGAAATTTCATCCAACTTACTGCTTCCGCATCAGCATTATCACTACTGCCAACAGAAGTTTTTGCACTTTTTAAATCGGCTGGAATGACAACATGTCCAAATGTAAATGCAAAAAAAATTGTGCTCATTCAATTGGGAGGTGCAAATGACGGTTTAAATACCGTTGTTCCGTTAAATCAATATGATACTTATGCGGCTTTGCGTCCTAATATAAAACTAAATAATGTTGGAGGCGCTAACGGCATTATTAATTTAGACACTACCTTACCATTGGCAAACCAAGTTGGACTCCATCCTTCACTATCTGGTTTCAAAAGTTTGTATGATAGTGGATTTATGAGGGTAATTCAAGGAGTTGGGTATCCATCACAAGATAAGTCTCATTTTAAATCTACCGATTTGTGGTTAACGGGTGGAGACGGAACCCAAGCAAATAATGTAATAGGCAGCGGTTGGATTGGTCGCTTTCTGGAGAGTTATTACTCTAATTTTTTAACTGCTAGTTTCCCACTTGGAATTCAATTAGGAAGTAGCGACAATTCATTGGGTTTTCATGGAGAAGTAGAGCATGGTATGTCAATAAATATTAACGGACAAGATCCATCAGGATTTTATTCCGTTATAAATGGACTAGGAGGAGCTCCGCCAACAACAATTCCAAATTCTGAGTACGGAAATTTAATTCAATTTATTTTAGATAGTGATAGCGAGACCAATATATATGCACAATCTATTTCTACTGCCTTCAGTTCAGGAACAAATTCTAGTAACGTTACGTATCCTTCAACAAGTTTGGCCAACCAATTAAAAACCGTTGCAAAATTTATTTCTGGGGGATTAAAAACCAAAGTATATCTTGTTAAAATTAATGGCTTCGATACTCATGATGTTCAAGTAGCAGCAAACACAACAACGCATTTAGGAACTCATGCGAATCTTTTGACACAAGTTTCGGAAGCTGTAAATTGTTTTATAACCGACTTGAATAATCAAAATTTAGGTGACGATGTAATTGCAGTTCCTTTTTCTGAATTTGGAAGGAAAGCGGGTGAAAATGGTAATTTAGGAACAGACCATGGAGAAATTGCACCAATGTTTGTTTTCGGAAAGTCGGTAAATCCGGGTGTTTCAGGAACAAATATTAATCTTTCGGAGGCAGTTTCGACCAATAATTATCAAGTTCAAACCGTTCAGCATGATTACAGACGCGTTTTTGGTACGATTTTGCAAGATTGGTTTGGAACAAGTAACCAAACTTTAGATTTAACTTTTTATAATAATACGACTAATCAAGGTTATGCAAATAATAAAGTTAGTAATATGATAAAAGCTGAATTTACAGTACCGCCAAATTGTTATTCCAATACTTTATTGTCAACAAATGATTTTACAAATAGAAATGATATTGTAATTTACCCAAATCCATCTGTTGAGACTGTAAATATTAATTCAATTAATAATTCAATCAATGTAGTTTCTGTGTATTCTTTGGATGGTAAATTAGTTGCTACTTATAGAAATCCAATGACTTCAGATAACTATTCAATAGATGTTCAAAATTTAGCAACTGGAATTTATACCTTAAAAGTGGAAACCAATAATGGTAGTTTTACTAAGAAAATAATTGTTCGAAGATAATTTAAATAGCGTAACTTTTTATTATTACCCTTTAAAAAGTATCTTTGTGAAAATTTATTTCAAATGAATTATTTTTCTTCCGATTTTAAATTAGGAATCCTCGGTGGCGGACAACTCGGTAAAATGATGTTGTTTGACACCCGAAAATTCGACATCCAAACCTACGTTCTCGATCCAAGTAACGAAGCGCCTTGTAAAATAGCTTGCAATAAATTTTTCCAAGGAAATTTAATGGATTTTGAAACCGTTTATAATTTCGGAAAGCAAGTCGATGTTTTAACTTT